>NZ_JBIUAT010000024.1:0-43364 GCF_044547685.1 Acinetobacter sp. NPDC052428 | reverse complement strand
CATGGTACGAGGCATAGCGAATAGTAAAATTGGGTTTGGCGATTTGATTTTACTACTTCGCTATTTTTTTAAGCTAAAAGTGTCAACACACCCTAGTCGTATCGATTCTATGACAGTAGTTTCTTTGAATATTGCGTCCTTTTCCGGAAGTATTTTTTTATAAAAAATCATATTCCAGTTTAAATTTTGAAGTGCTCATTAGAGGTTATGAAGGAAAATGTTGAACCCGCTATGCAACAGGAAATCGTATGTTTAATAGGGTATTTTTCTAGAAATCAATGAATTAAATAAAGACGATATGAATGCAGAAATCTTCGGATAACAAGCCAGAAATATTCTAATCTGCTTTAAAAAAATGACAATTGAAATCTTGTATAAGTCTTCTTTTAGAAGTGTAAAAGAGTATTGTCGGCTAAAAAAATACTGTTATATTCAACTCATGGTAGGTCGTAAAATCAATAAGACGCTACCGATAAGTTGGACGGATCAATGACAGTTAGTTGAGTTTGATGTTTATCACCAGACAATAAATCTAGCACTAGCCATCCAACACAGAGCTCGCAGAAATGCGAGCTTTTTTAATGTCTGCACAATTCATTAAGTTTAATATTCTTTTTCTTATAATCCATCCAGATAAAAAAGTTTACATTGCCAAATTCGCTAACATCTTGAAGATTAATCGCTTGGCTAATTATGGTATAAAAAACTGCAAATTGGATAATGAGAGAGGAAGGAAAAATGTCAAAGATAATTGATATCAAGGTGAAAGATCAATTTAGCCAAGTGACTGAGGCGAAAGCGATGCTGCGTTCCTTTGCAGAGCACAACACTCATCATGCAGCTGAGTTGGTCAAAAAAATTGAACATATCGTGGTAGATGGTGAAACGATTCTGCCGAGTATTGAGTTGTTGTTTGAAAGCCAAAAATCTTCAAATATTTATCGCGTTGTCGAATAATTTAATCAGTGAACTTCAGATAGGTAGAAAAAAATTGAACTTATTTATCCGAAATCACCGATTCAGTAGTTAAAAAACTCACCATTTAGGTGAGTTTTTTATACTTTGGTATTTGCTAGCTTGGATGCTAATGTGTGCAGCTATAATCAGAAGCTGATTCAATCTCTAAGAGAAGACAACGTGATAGTGAGCCTTGATTGGCCGAAGAAATTTCCCATAGCAATAAAAAAGCTCGCTGGAGTGAGCAAGTATTTAAATCTGTTTAAGCTGCAAATTCACATCATATTTTTCAAATTCTTTTAGAATCTGCGCTAAAGTTTGCTGTGCAGTTGTATGCTCAGGGCTTAAAGAAATTTCCTGACAAGTCGTGCTGTCAAAACATTCAATGGCCTGAATCAGCCAATGATGCTCAAGGGGACTTTTTTGAATCAACACACGGCGCGGTTGCAAGCTGTCACTGATCTGGCGGGGAAGCACATAGGTAATCGCCAATTGCACAAATTGCAGTTCTTCAACCGGACTTAAAAAGGTGATCACCCAGTTGCCAACTTTACTCAGTTGCATGGGATTATCGAACGCATCGAATTCTAAATAATGTGACATATACATGATCCAATCGGATGTCTATGCTCACTATATGGCGGGATTATAATTCTTTTTCTATCACGCTTAAGTCGGATATTTCGAGCTTTAAATTTTGCTTAAATATAAATATATCAAATAACCAATTAGTTATCTTGAATAATTAAAGCTGCCTCATTGTTAAACTCACTTATTTAAGAGTTTAAAAGACTAAGATGTTCTTATTCAGGCGCTTCATTTTACTGCAATTGATCTAAAGCAAAATTGATCTGCTTCAGAATGTGATTCAATTCTTGGGGAGCAATGCGACTTTCCTGAAGTGATGTGATCCATTGCATTTGACAAAGTTTCAAACTGCGCACATCCGGTGCCTGTAAAATATGGTGAATTTGCTGTTTGGCCATCAAGCCACAATATTTTTGTAAGCTTTCCATCATCATATATTTGAGGTCTTCAAAAGACATGAGTTTGAGTTCAGGCAGCTTTTGTTCATGGCTTGAATCTGTTTCAGCAGATGGAGTGTTCTGCAATATTTTTATGGGCTCCATCTCGGGGGTGAAATCTTTTGTTGCAGAATCCGCTGCTATCGAGGAATTCAACGAACGGTGAATCTCGGAGTGTGCCAGGTCAACTTTTGTATCTGTTCTCGCGTCTGCTTGCTTTTGACTAATGGCTACCTCGCCAGTTTCAGCCGGAACGATTAAATCCATGGCATAAAGTTGATCTAAGAGTTCGGTAGGAGCAAGCTGCTGCTTTAAGCCATCATTTAATAAGTTGAAATCCTGGCTGCCGATCAGAACCAATAAGCGGCGTTGGCGTGCGGTCAGTGGGATGGAGCGATCCTGTAGCACCTCGATCCCACGTTGAGTTTTATAAAAATGCATCATAGCTGAATAGATGGTTGCTTAAATTCAGCTAGAGCATAGTCTGTGAAAATTACATTAATATGAAGTATTTATTAAAATACAGAGGTTTATTTTGATAAGACCTATAATGTCGTGATCGCCGTATTTTCAAGTGCCTTGCGTAAATAAGGATCGAGTTCATCCTGACGCAGCAACCATTGCACATAGTCAGCAGGTAGTTCTGCAATAGCGGTGCCGCGATGTTTACCAAAATTAATCGTACGTGGAATTCGGGCATCTTCAGAAGCATCGAATAATTCCTGCATACTGTTGATTTTTAAATGATGCACAATATGCATTAAAATATTGGCCGTTAAAATAATATCCATATCGGCACGATGCGCTTTACGGATCATTTCACGCGCTCTTTCGCTGCCTTTGGTGATCATATAAATCAGGGCAGAAATATTGTGCGCTTCCGCATCTGGCCAGACCCGACGTGCTAAAGCCAGTGTACAAATCGCCTTGATTTTTGAAGTATCTACACCACATTTTTCGATGGCACGGACGTCATAATCAATATTATGGCCGATCATGTAGACGGTTTCATCAGGCAGGCGAAAGGTAGTGTAATGCGGCTGACCTTCCAGATCCGATTCCAGAATATGATGCACGGCCATGGCAGCAAAAGAAATGGCTTCGTCACATGAATAAAGCTGATCAAACAGGCGGCTTTTATCCAGACTGATTTTATGGTCGACAATTTCGACAGGCGCATAGGCAATTTCGATGGGTTGGCCATTTAAAGTATGCGTTTCGGTATCAAGAATAATGGCCTGCATGTCGGAAATGTGCCTGAAAAGAGAGGAGAGTAAAATCTAACATTATTATTTTGCAACTGACAATTGAATTGCTTTATTTCTGTATTAATTGCAGGCTTTTTAACGTATGACGACTATTTGTATAGTTCGGGAGAGGAGAAATTCTCTATTTTAAAGTTTGCTGATTTCATAATAAATCTAAACGGGTACGAATTTAACAGAAAAAATAACGCATTCTTTTCTTGATATTGTTTAGATAAATTGGGAAATTATATGTAGTTTTATCGTTTGTTAAAGATAAAACCAGAAAAACTCATTAGAGATGATAATAAATAAGATAAGGATAAGATCGATGAAACGTCAAGTATTGACCTGTACTCTTCTCACATTAAGTGTGGCCTTAACTGCTTGTAACGATGATAGTGATAATGATCGTTTTTACGAGTCCAAACCTGCCATTCCAGTAAATAATATCGATAATCCAGTCGTGGCAACACCTGTAGCCTATACTCAAACGGATTTCTCCGGGATCGCTGACGAAAGTGTGATCATGACTTATAAGATGTTAGGAATTAATGGTAAGGAAACACAAGCTACTGCATTAGTTTTCACACCCGAAGGAACGCCTCCAGCTACAGGCTGGCCAATTGTGGCATGGGCACATGGAACTACCGGTGTAGCTGATCAGTGTGCGCCGAGTCGAAAAGCGCTGAATGATTATATCAAAGCCATGATTGGCGGGTTTCTCCAAGCTGGCTATATTGTAGTGGCACCTGACTATGAAGGTTTGGGAGAGCCGAGTGGAAAAGAACTTCATCCTTTCTTGAATTTGAAAAGTGAAGCTTATTCTATTACTGATGCAGTCGTAGCTGCACGAAATTATTTAGGTTCACAAGCATCCAATCAATGGGTGGCAGTAGGGCATTCTCAAGGTGGCCAGGCAGCTTTAGGCGCTGCGCAATATGCAGCACGTGCCTCTAAGATGACCTATAAAGGTACGGTAGCTTTAGCACCGGCTTCAAATTTCAATCTGATTTTGACAGGAGGTGAACAACAGGCGGGACAAGAAACAAATCTGGATAAAAAAATTGGAACTTTAGCATCTTTAGATACCTTTACTGCCCTGATTGTTGCTGGTTTGCGTAACCCGAACCCGAATCTGCAATATAGTCAGATTTTTAAAACGCCAACCGATGAAATCGCGAAAAATGCAGAAACTGATTGCTATGATGTATTAGGCCAGAAATTTGGTACTGCAATGTATGCTTATGCACAATCAAATAATAACTCGGTAAATAATTATCCTCGTACTCAAACTAACTTTATGAGTATTCCAGTCGTAAAGAGCTTCTTAGAAAAAGATTCTCAGCCTTTACTTGTTAAAGTTTCTACGCCAGTGATTATTTATCAGGGTTCAGCAGATAGTACCGTTCCGAAAGCAGCAACAGATGTTTTGGTTGCACTTACCAATCAAAAACAAACTTCAGTACGTTATATTACGGATGAGTCAAATGCGACTAAATGGGATCATGGTAGCGTCTATGCACTGAATATTCCTAATATTATTTCAGATGTAAAATCTCTAATGCCAATTCAATAACTTATTTTTATCTAAATGGCTCATGTTTTTTTAGATATGAGCCATTTTTATTGCAAACTGAATAAAGTTCATGATCGAAAATTTAAAACTTCATGCTACAATACGCGCCAATCTTAGCACGGCTTAAAAGCCCTAAATCAATAGGACCTCGCTAATGTTTGCCAATATCTCTATCGCTGAATTTGATCCAGAATTAGCTCAAGCAATCTCGAATGAAGATGCTCGTCAAGAAGCTCATATTGAGCTAATCGCTTCTGAAAACTACTGCTCACCAGCAGTTATGGAAGCTCAAGGTTCAAAACTTACTAACAAATATGCGGAAGGCTACCCAGGTAAACGCTACTATGGCGGTTGCGAGTATGTAGACGTTATCGAACAATTGGCGATTGACCGTGCTAAAGAACTCTTTGGTGCTGATTATGCTAACGTTCAGCCACATGCTGGTTCACAAGCAAACTCAGCAGTTTACTTAGCGCTGCTTAACCCGGGTGATACAGTTCTGGGTATGAGCCTTGCTCACGGTGGTCACTTGACTCACGGTGCAAAAGTAAGTTTCTCTGGTAAAACATATAATGCGATTCAGTACGGTTTAAACCCTGAAACTGGCGAGATCGATTACGAAGAAGTTGAGCGTTTGGCGCTTGAGCACAAGCCACGCATGATCGTTGCTGGTTTCTCTGCATACAGCCAAATCGTTGACTGGCAGCGTTTCCGTGACATCGCGGACAAAGTTGGCGCTTACCTATTTGTTGATATGGCTCACGTTGCAGGTCTGGTTGCCGCTGGCGTTTACCCAAGCCCGGTGCAAATCGCTGACGTTACTACGACTACGACTCACAAAACACTTCGTGGTCCACGTTCAGGTCTGATCCTTGCGAAAGCAAACGAAGAAATCGAGAAGAAACTTCAATCGGCTGTATTCCCAGGCAACCAGGGTGGTCCTTTGGTTCACGCGATTGCTGCGAAAGCAATCTGCTTCAAAGAAGCAATGGCACCTGAATACAAAGCTTATCAGCAACAAGTAGTTGTGAATGCGAAAGCAATGGCTGAAGTATTAATCGCTCGTGGTTATGACGTAGTTTCTGGTGGTACTGAAAACCACTTGTTCTTGTTGTCTTTAATCAAACAAGACATCACAGGTAAAGAAGCTGACGCTTGGTTAGGTGCTGCTCACATTACTGTGAACAAAAACTCTGTACCAAACGATCCACGCTCTCCGTTCGTCACTTCAGGTATCCGTATCGGTACACCTGCAGTAACAACTCGCGGTTTTGGCGAAGCTGAAGTGCGTGAACTTGCAGGCTGGATCGCTGACATCCTAGATGCTAAAGGCGATGAAGCTGTTATCAACGCGGTGAAAGAGAAAGTTGCAGCGGTATGTGCTAAATTCCCAGTTTATGCATAATCGCTTATAAACGGAAAGGAGCTCCCAACCGGGAGCTTTTTTTATAGCTGTAAAAATAACGATGTAAAAGATGTTTAGACTTGATCGGGCTTATATAGATCAATTTCCATGCCGTAAGAGATTGAGTCATCAATAAAATCATATTGAGTTTTTCTCAATCTGGCTTAAAGTCTTTTATCAACTATTTGTATTTTTAAATGCTTTAAAAGAATGAATGCATTCGTTGCATGCTTTGCTTGAAATTATTTACAGGAATTATTTTCAGAACCTGACACTTTAAAATAATAGGTTATTGAGCTGAAGATCATGGTAGATGAAGCGCTTGAGTGAATCCCATGTTACTGTAAGGTGGTGCTGATATAAGCGCCGTGAATGACATCATTCTTTTTATTTAAACGTTATATGGATCGGTATCATTTGAATATGGGTAAATCCTGTATTTAAAAATGCTGCTGGCGGTTGATTGATTAATTTTTCATTTATGCATTAAACAAGGTAATAAGGATGACTAAACCCAACATTATTTTATCTGAGCAAGATTTACATCGTCTGGAAACGATGCTGGAGAATCAGAGCAAGCTGAGCGAAACCATGATCCGCTTAGAGGATGAACTGGCACGTGCCGAAGTAGTTGAGCCAAAAGAAATCGCAAGCAATATCGTGACCATGCATTCACGTGTACTGTTGACGATTGCACCTTCAACAGAAACGGTCGAAGTGACCTTGGTTTACCCGCATGAGTTTAAGGGTGAAAAGGGACAGGTCAATGTGATCGCGCCGATAGGCGCCGCCATTTTGGGCTTAGCGGAAGGTCAAACCATTGAATGGCCACAACCAGATGGTCATGCGATGAAAGTGACCATCGAAAAAGTGCTGTTTCAGCCGGAGAGCGAAGGGGATTATCTTTAAGCCAGCGTTGGATCATCCTTGAAAGCCATAGCAATATGGCTTTTTTTGTATATGGATTTTAAGTAAAACCTGATGTTATAAGCGTTTAGATCAGATTAAATAAATTTTAAAGTTCTAAATGCTTAAAGTGAAATAATTCTCAAAATGCTACGTAGTCATTTATCTCTGTAATTGGATTGTCTTGCCAAAATCATAATTAAAATAAAGATAAAACATGGATTTAGTTAAAGTGATGTAACGAATTTCTGGATAAATATACACAACGCGGCCTGTTTTTTTGCTACATTCGAAGATGTTCTAGACTTCTTTGTTTCACTTTTTTAAAGGATATCGCCTCAACCATGTCGCGCTTTGAAGCTCTACCTGCCTTGACTGACATGATGCTTGATCGAGAGGAAATTCTGGCGATTAAGCGTAATGAGCTTGTGCCTGTACTGGATAATCAATATGGGCTGAATCATTATGCAGATGCTCTGATTCAGGCACAGTCCGTTCTATTGAATGGTGTAGATCCGCACTTGACCCAACAGTTAAGCCAGACCATTGAGCAATTGATTCATGCCTTGGCGGAATCTAAAAAATATCTGAAAAAACGTAAATTTAATGCTCTACAGAAATGGTTGGGTATTGATCTGGATTATGGCTCAAGTCAGGTGGAATATTATCAACGGCTGGACCGTTTACTGGACCAAGCCGATCATTTAAGCCGTAAATTACAGATTGAAATCCAGAAATCGCAGTCACGTTTTCAGCAGCTTTTGGGTTTGCGCGAACAGATGGCCAAGCACATTGTCGCAGCAGATGAGTTTTTATCTGAATATCCGCTATTCGTCAAAAACCAGCATCCACTGGATAATTTTTCAGAACGCCTCTCTAAAAAAATCAACACCCTACGTACTTTGCAAAGCAGTAATGACATTGCCATTACCCAGATGCAGCTTTCGCAGCAGCTTTCCTTTAGTTTGCTGGATCGCTTTAAGGAAGCGCAGCAGGTCTTGATTCCGGCTTGGCAATATCATGTCAAACAAAGCCAGACGAAACACTCGACAAGTGATCTGGAAAAACTTGATAATAGCCGTGAGAGTCTGATTAAAACGTTAAAAAAATCCCTCGAGAAACCCTCGAAAACATAACAATATAAGGTGAACTATGACCAAGTCTGATTTAGTAAATTTACCTGTTGAAAGCTCGAATGAACTGGTCGAACAAAAATTCCAGCAAATGGACCTGAAAGAACTGGGCTTGCAGCCTGCTGACTTTCAGGAGGTGCTGGCTGCACGTAAAGAGTTGCAGAACATGAGTCATAACAGTGTGGCTGAATATGGCAAAAATATTGCGACCAAAACTTCGACCTATACCGATGAATTACTGAATCTGGTACAAAATAGAGATCTGGATGCGACAGGACAGAAGCTGAATCAGGTGGTACAGGTGGCTCAGCAGCTGAATACCAGCAGTATTCTCAATAAAAAGAAAAGCTCGGGTTTTTTTGGCAATATCATCAGCAAATTCAAAGGTGCGAAAGATAACTTTGATGCACATTTCAATACTACTAAAGAGCAGCTAGATGTGCTGGTGAAAGAGATTGAAACCTCGCAATCCGGTTTGAAAGCACGTGTTGATACCCTGGATAAAATGTTTGACGGGGTGCAGGATGAATATAAACAGCTCGGGGTGCATATCGCTGCAGGCCGTTTACGCGAACAGGAGCTGCAGCAGGAAATTTCCGCTTTAACTGCCTTGCCGCAAGATCAGAGTACCACCCAGAAAATTTATGACCTGAACCATCTGGCCAATAATCTGGAAAAACGTGTCAGTGATTTACAGGTCCTGCAGCAATCTGCCATGCAGACCTTGCCAATGATCCGGATTATTCAGTCGAATAACCTGATGCTGGTCGACAAGTTCTATGCGATCAAAAACATTACTTTACCAGCGTGGAAAAACCAGATCAGTCTGGCGATTTCGTTAAGCGAACAGAAGAACAGTGTACAGCTGGCCAATACCATTGATGATGCCACCAATGAGCTGCTGCGCCGTAATGCTGACCTGTTACATCAGAACTCGGTCGATACCGCTAAAGCCAACCAGCGTTCGGTGATTGACATAGAAACGCTTGAACATGTGCAAAACACCCTCATTAAAACTGTAAACGATGTGATTCAGATCCAGAAAGAAGGTGTACAAAAACGCACAGAAGCAACCGTGCGTTTGAAAGCTTTGCAGGATAATCTGAATCATTTGGTGATTGAATCAAGTACCAGTGGATCCAAGCCCAACTAAATCAGGTAGGGCCAAGATCTGAAAAAAGGAGTAGAGATTGCCGCCCTTAGATGAATATGCCGTTAAGCCTCAGGACATCAAGCAGGGGGTAGTTGCACTCAAGAAACGTCAACGCAATTTGATGCTATTGGGTTTGACTACTTCTACCATATTTATAGCCTCATTGATCAGCCTATTTTTCCAGCAGGAACTGGTCTATGGCTTTTTTGGCCTGAGTACCCAAGTACAGCAATTGCATTTACCGGTCAGTGTAGATGCCACACTGGCCAGCATTGGTGATAGTCCGGATTATTTTTTTAGTTTGCTGAGCTGGTTTGGCTGGCTGATTATTAAAATTTTTGCCTCTTTTATCGGCGCATTTTTTGTGATTGGCTTACTGAAAAAGTTGCGTTTCTTTTATGTACGCTTTCAGTCTTTTGTGCTGAAATTTGTCGCTTGGCTGATTGCTTTTATCGTGATCTGGTCAGGATTGACTTACTTGCAGCATGATCTACGTAATGATCGAGATGATGCTTATCAGCAAGTGGTGTATTACGACAGCAATATTAATGACAGTGAAATCGCCCGTTATCTGGCTGATTCAGAGATTGCAGCACCGGTGAAATCTTATTTACTGGCGCAAACGGCATTGCTGCATAAGCCGCAGGATTTATCTGCCGCAAAACCTTATGTTTTAAACCTGGTTGAAGCAGAAAAACAGGATCTTAAATTTGAACACTATGGTTTCAAGCCTGAACAAATCTGGACCATGCAGCAACAGGTTTATGGTCAAGCCATGACCCCAGTGGCCAAGAGTGTAAATACACAGGTACAACAGGCGGATCAGTTAAATCAGATCACGAATCTGGTTATTATTGGTGTTGCTATTTTATCGGCGCTACTCAGCTTAATCTTATTTTTCTTGGCCAACTCAATCAAGGGTCGATCACTTCGTATCGAACAGCGGATTCATTAATTTCCCAAAATGCTCCTGAATAGGGTAATAAGGTTAGATAAGAAATTGTCTGATCTTTATTATTTTTATTCATGATGATAGGGAATACGCCGAAACGTCATCCACAACTGTCTGAGGCAGGACTTGATTAGAAAATAATTGTTTCTGCGATAAATCAAAATAATGAACGGTAGTGAACGAGTTTTGTGGTGAGGAGCATTGCTCCGCAAGATGATTTCCTTGCGAAGCTCTGCTTCTCATTCTGCTGAAACAAAAGTAGCATATAGACTACAAACGTTTAATTTAAAATGGCTAAACGCTGTTATTCACTAATGGTAATTACGAAGTTTATTTCTCAATTCCTTAACTGACTGGTATTACGAGAATAAAAGAACATCCTTTTTAAGGAAGCTAAGTATTATTTTTAAGTCAAATTATTCAATTTAATCAGCACAGCCCCAAAACTAATATGAAGCAGCATAAAATCTATGATTGGATTAATAATCTAAAATATCGATCAATAAAATAAAAACAAACTGTTTTACCTATTTGTTTAATTCATTTAATATCCTGTTATCAAATAAACATTTACTCCTTTGGAGACGTTAGCAATGTTAGACCAAAATACTTCAGCTCAACTTAAAACTCTATTAGAACGCCTGGAAGGCCCGATTGAACTGGCGGCGACTTTGGATGGCTCTGACAAATCAGCCAAAATCCAGGAACTGGTTGCCGAAGTGGCTGCACTGTCTGATCAGGTGACTGCACGCTTTGACGGGACCAATGCACGTGCGCCAAGTTTCGGGATTGCAAAAGCTGGTGAAGAACCGCGGGTGTTCTTTGCAGGCTTGCCAATGGGTCATGAGTTTACCTCGCTGATTCTGGCATTGCTGCAAACTTCAGGTTATGCACCGAAAGTCTCGGATGAAGTACTGGCGAATATTAAGAGCCTAGGTGTTCAATCTAATTTCGATGTATTTGTATCCTTAAGCTGCCATAACTGTCCGGATGTAGTTCAGGCACTCAACCTGATTGCCATCTATAACCCGGGCACCACAGCCACCATGATTGATGGGGCTTTCTTCCAGGACGAAGTAGAAGAACGCAAGATCATGGCGGTTCCGATGGTATTCCAGGACAACCAGCATATCGGTCAGGGTCGTATGACACTGGAAGAAATCATTGCCAAACTGGATAGCAATGCCGCTGCCAAAGATGCTGAAAAGCTGAATGCCAAAGAAGCCTTTGATGTCCTGGTGATTGGTGGCGGCCCTGCAGGGAATACTTCTGCAATCTATGCAGCACGTAAAGGTATTAAAACTGGGATCGTGGCTGAACGTATGGGCGGTCAGGTCATGGATACCATGGATATTGAAAACTTCACGTCTGTACAGAAAACGCAAGGTCCGAAGTTTGCCGCTGAAATGGAAGCCCACGTGCGTGAATACGGTGTCGACATCATGAACCTGCAACGCGTGTCTGATATCAAAGGTGCGGATGAAACGGCCAATGGTCTGGTGGAAGTGACCTTAGAGAATGGTGCCAAACTGGAATCAAAAACCGTGATTCTTTCGACCGGTGCACGCTGGAGAGAGATGAATGTACCAGGTGAGCAGGAATACAAAACCCGTGGTGTGGCATATTGCCCGCACTGTGATGGTCCTCTGTTCAAAGGCAAACGTGTTGCAGTGATCGGTGGTGGTAACTCGGGTGTCGAAGCAGCAATTGACCTGGCAGGTATTGTGGAACACGTCACCCTGGTGGAGTTCGATACCAAGCTGCGTGCGGATCAGGTATTGCAGGACAAGCTCAACAGCTTGCCGAACACCACGGTGATCAAAAATGCACTCTCTACCGAAGTGCTGGGTGATGGTTCACAGGTGACCGGTCTGAAGTACAAAGACCGTGCCACAGATGAAGAGCACACAGTTGAACTTGCCGGGATCTTCGTGCAGATCGGTTTGTTGCCTAACACCGATTTCCTGAAAGAAACAGCTGTTGAGCTAACCAACCGTGGCGAGATTGTGATTAACGACCGCAACGAAACCAATGTCAAAGGGGTATTTGCAGCAGGTGACTGTACCACAGTGCCGTACAAGCAGATCATCATCGCGACTGGTGAAGGTGCCAAGGCATCACTGTCTGCATTTGATTACATTATCCGTTCAGGGCAGTAAAAAAAATAGCACCGAGGTTCCCCAAAACCTTGGTGCTATATCTTATAAATACATTATTATCGCTTTATAGGAGCTCAGGGCGCTAACACCCGAGTTCCTTTTTTTATATTTATTATTGGATCAGCCAAAAGTGTCCCCACGCACTTTCAGCTGTTCTTTGTCTCTCACTTTTTGTTTTCAACCCTTATTTTTATACTTTCCCCAAGGTTGTCTTTACATAAAGCAATATTTATTCCATCACTTCATTTTTTAAGATTTAAATAAATTCAAACCCTTAAATTTTTCCAGTAATTGTTCTTGTGTTTCCCGATACTCCGGATGTGGAACAATGCATTCAATCGGACAGACATCCACACAGGTCTGATGCTCATAAAAACCGACGCATTCCGTACACCGGTTCACATCAATTTCATAGATTTTTGCACCTTCATAAATCGCGTCATTTGGGCATTCCGGTAAACACATATCGCAATTGATGCATTTGTCGGTAATCAGCAATGCCATATTTAACTCGCCTGATAAGCCAGTGAAGATGCCGAAATATCCGCAGTCGAGCTTGGCAGATTACGAATCAGCAGGGCATATTGCATATCGACATCTGCCGGAACCGGAATCTCGACGATATGACCTGAACCTTTGGCGTCTTCAATCAGATTACCTTTTTTGTCTTTCATTTCGGTTAAAGTAAAGATGATATTTCCTTTAGTCGTCATCAGTTCGAGTGAGTCACCCACCACAAAGCGATTTTTCACATCAATCTTGATGTAATCGCCATTACGTTCCAGCACCTCACCGCAGAAAATTTGATGATCAAAACTGGAAGAACCATGTTCATAATTTTGATATTCACTATGTACATGGCGGCGCAGGAAACCTTCGGTATAACCACGATTCGCCAGACCTTCAAGCTGGGTCATCAAGGATGGATCAAACGGCTTGCCAGCAAGGGCATCATCAATTGCTTTACGGTAAATTTGAGCAGTACGGGCGCAATAGAAATAAGACTTGGTACGGCCTTCAATCTTCAGTGAATGTACGCCTACTTTGGTTAGTCGCTCTACATGCTGAACCGCGCGCAGATCTTTGGAATTCATAAAATAAGTACCGTGTTCGTCTTCTTCAGCAGCAAACATATCTTCATCATTCCGCTGCAATAACACAGGCTCATCAAACTGATGTTGCTCTTGCATGTGTCGTTCATCAGCATCTTTTGAGCAGCAGCCTGAATCCAGATTTTTTACTGGAATGACATCACCGGTTTCATCTTCCTTGGCATCCAGAACTTTATATTCCCAGCGGCAGGCATTGGTGCAGGCACCCTGATTGGCATCGCGCTTGTTCATATAACCGGATAGCATGCAACGGCCAGAGTAGGCCATGCATAACGCACCATGAACGAAGACTTCAATCTCCATATCAGGCACTTGCTGTTTGATTTCTGCAATTTCTTCAATCGACAGTTCACGTGACAGAATCACACGGGTCAGCCCCATGTTTTTCCAGAACTTCACGGTTGCCCAGTTTACAGCATTAGCCTGAACCGACAGGTGAATGTCCATCTGTGGAAAATGTTCACGCACCAGCATGATCAGACCTGGATCGGACATGATCAGCGCATCCGGCTGCATCGCGACCACAGGTTCCAAGTCACGAATAAAATTTTTCAGCTTGGAGTTATGCGGCTGGATATTGACCACCACATAGAATTTTTTGCCTAGTTCGTGTGCTTCTTTGATGCCAATGGCCAAATTGTCATGATCAAATTCATTATTACGAACCCGCAGGCTATAGCGCGGCTGACCGGCATAAACTGCATCTGCACCATAAGCAAAAGCGTAGCGCATATTTTTGAGTGAGCCAGCAGGTGAGAGAAGTTCGGTAACGGTGGTAATGCTCATGATCAAATCGAAAGACATATAAAAAGTACGGCTTTATTCTAATCATCTGGAATTTGGATTCAACCTAGTAAATCACTCGGAAATACGCGATTTGGAGGTAAAACAAGGTTCTTTTTTAAGTAAAGAATCCTCCATAAAATATCTTCAATATTCAGTCATTTTCAGGGTTTTCAAGCGTTTTTAAAATCTGGCAATGATCAATGGTGGTTGGGGTATTGCAACTTTCTCTCAGTGTGATCAGTTGCCGTTCAAATATCTGTAATTCTTTAATTTTATTTGAAATATCCAAAAGATGCTGATCAATCAGCTGGTTGACGGCACAGCACTCCTGCTCTGGATTTTGTTCAAGTTGAATCAGGGTTTCTATCTCTTTTAATGACATGTCCAAGGCGCGACAACGCTTGATAAAAAGCAGTCTTTTTAAGGCGTCTTCACCATAATAACGATACTGATTACTTGCTCGAAAATTCGGCTGAATAAAGCCTTTTTTCTCATAAAAACGTAGGGTATCAGTGCTTAGACCAGTCTTTTTGGCCATTTCTGAAATCAAATAAACTGACATATCGCCCTCATGCTTGACCTTGGAGTTAGTCCATAGTTTCTAATCAATTTATCGTATTTTAGATAAAAAATCATCGGGGGAATGATATGGCCTGTAGTTGTAGTCCTGAACCGGCACCCATCAAGCCCAACAGCAAATTTAGAACAGCGCTATGGATTGCCTTGCTGGTAAACTTCACTTTATTTGTAGTGGAGCTGATCGGTGGTGCTTATGCACATTCATCGGCCTTATGGGCAGACGCGCTAGATTTCTTTGGAGATGCGGTCAATTACGGAATTTCTTTGGCTGTACTCGGGGCGAGCCTCTATTGGCGGGCAACAGTCGCTTTGGTGAAGGGAATGACCATGGCGTTGTTTGGTCTAGTAGTGATTGGCAAAGTGATTTACGCCTATCTGCAAGGCATTCCACCTGAAGCATTGACAATGGGCCTGATTGGCGTCCTAGCCTTGGTGGCGAATGTATTTACAGCAGCAATTCTTTATGCTTTTCGTGAGGGTGATTCCAATATGCGGTCGGTCTGGCTCTGTAGCCGTAATGATGCAATTGGCAACTTTGCGGTCATTTTGGCAGCCGTAGGCGTATTTGGTACAGGCAGTCTTTGGCCAGATATTATTGTGGCTGTAATTATCGCTACACTCGGCATTACATCAGGTTATCAAGTGATTAAACAGTCCCTGGAAGAAAGATCACTTAAACATAAATCCAGCTAATTTTTATATTTAAAGCTGTCCTACAGGGCAGCTTTTTATTTGTTTCCATTTTTATAATATGTGAAAAATAAAGCTTTACAAATAAACAAATTAAATTAGAATCTCTGGCGAAATTCAGAAAATATACATAAATTTTAATAATTTAGGTTTTTGCATCGTGCGAGGGTTAGTGTGATTTTAATTAAAATTTTTTCAATATTGGCAATATCAGGGCTAGCCGCTTGTAGTTCCAAAGTCGTGACCTATGATGCAACAGGAAAAATCATCGGTTCATGTATGGCGACGCGTGGCCTACTTTCGACCGCAAGTGCACATTGTAGTGGTTCAGGCGATGCCTTGGGTGTGAATTACAATACGCCGGATGCTGCTACGGGCTTATTACCAACGCCACCAAGCCAAAATCAGATTAATTTAAAACCGTAAATAATAAAGGGGAATATCATGAAATTATCAGCACTTATTGCATTCGTCGCGACTGTTGTATTGACCGGTTGTGCTTCGACCGTCACTACATATGACTCTCATGGCCGTATGATTGGTTCATGTAAAGCGCAAACGGGTTTCATCATTGCAGGTGGCGCAGGCTGTTCAGGTTCTGCAAACCAAGAAGGTCGCGATCGTTAATTTTTTAGTGATTGTTCCAATAAAAACCGGACTTAAAAGTCCGGTTTTTTAGTTTTAGCAAATCTTATTTTTCTACGAATGCACGTTCAATCACGTAATCGCCTAGAACGCCCATTTTCGTAGATTCTTTCAGACCGTGTTGATCAAGAAGCGCAGCAACGTCATCTAGGAATGCCGGGCTACCACATAACATGGCACGGTCAGTTTCCGGGTTGAAACGTGGCAGACCAATTTTTTCAAACAGTTCACCGGTTTCAATCGCAGTCGTTACACGACCTTGGTTTGGATATTCTTCACGGGTTACGGTTGGGTAATATACCAATTTTTCTTTCGCGCCGAGTTCAGAGAAGAATTCATGATTTGGCACTTCATTCAGGATCAAATCTTGATAAGCCAGTTCTGAAATGAAACGGGTACCGTGAACTACGATGATTTTTTCAAAACGCTCATAAGTTTCAGGATCGCGAATAGTCGACAGGAACGGTGCAAGACCTGTACCAGAAGAAAGAAGGTAAAGATTTTTACCAGGGTTTAAGTCATCTAGTACCAATGTACCTGTCGGCTTTTTAGAAACTAAAATGTCATCGCCGACTTTGACTTTCTGCAAAATCGAAGTTAGTGGACCATCAGGCACTTTAATTGAGAAAAACTCTAACTCTTCTTCGTAGTTGGCGCTTGCAATTGAATATGCGCGCATTAACGGCTTGCCATTGACTTCAAGGCCGATCATTACAAACTGACCGTTTTTAAAACGCAAAGCAGTGTCACGAGTCGTTTTAAAAGAGAATAAAGTATCATTCCAGTGGTGGACGTGAGTAATCTTTTCGACGTTAAAAGCAGCCATTAAAGGTCTCAATAAATTATCAAATTAGAACAGCTTGCTATTCTAATCTAAATTCATTCTCGATAAACTGAATATATTTAATTGAGCTTATCAAAAAAAGTGATGATGACTGAACTGACGCTACCGATTATTGGTTATATGCGTTCTCCCTATAAAGAAAAATTTGGTATTCCTCGTCAGCCGAATCTGGTTCAGGTCGAAAGTTATATCGAAATGGTCGGGCCCTATAATGATCTGCTCGCCTTTGAGGGGATTGAAGAATTTAGTCATCTTTGGCTGGTCTGGCAATTTCATGACAATAAAAACCAGCACAACAGCCAGTTTCGTCCACAAGTGCGTCCGCCGCGTTTGGGCGGTAACAAGAAAATAGGCGTGTTTGCGACACGCAGCATGTATCGTCCATCACCGATAGGTTTATCTGTGGTCAAACTCAAGGAAGTGAGAAAGGTGGGCAAGCATGTTCGGGTGTATGTGACAGGGAGTGACTTGCTCGATGGCACACCAATTGTCGATATCAAACCTTATATTCAATATTCGGATGCCATTGTTGAAGCACAAAGCGGTTATGCACAGGATGAACCATCACGTAAAACCGTCATTTGGAGCGATGAAGCGGAGCAGCAAAAGCAACAATTACTAGGAAATGGAAAAATTTCTGTGCAGACTATTCAGGAACTGGAAGCTGTCTTATCTCTAGATCCAAGACCTGCATATCAGGAAGATGAAGAACGGGTATATGGGATGAAGTTTGCAAACGTTGATATCCATTTCAAAATTCATGCTCAGCAAGTGCTAATTGTTGCTATCTAACCCGAATCCTGTTTAAGCCAATGATTTCATAATTTGAATTTTTGGCTTATTTTGATGAGTGAGTTGATATGCACATAGCGAAGCATAAATTCCACTCAGAAATCCATGAAGACTACGTGCTTTACTCGTTACTAAATTGTATTGCCCCTTCAATAAACTGAATAATGTTTCTATCTTATTGCGTTGTCTTAGGTGATATTCATCTGATGTACAGAGTTGAATAGCCTGCATATTCTTCCTATGATAAGTAATTAAATCAATACCTTGATCTTTTAATCTAATTTTTAATTCTTGGCTGATGTAACCTCGATCTGCATAGAGCTTTGCTTTTAAGCCTTCAACCAAATGCTCAACCATTTTTATGTCAGCAACATGTCCATTCGATAAAGCAGAACAGGCAATTTCACCAAATTGATTCATCGCAATATGTAATTTACAGCCATAAAACCAGCCCATTGAGCTTCTACCACGTGATGCAATTTGGACTAATGATTTATGACGCTGAATACGTTGATTTTTACAAACTGGCAGAGTTGTTGAATCAATCCATAAATATTGTGTATCTTGGCCTTTCATCAGTGCCACATGTAAAGCGTGTAGAGCTAATTCATGCATATTGATCAGATGAATCATCCTTTGATAGCAAGGCAAGTACTTAAATAAATGGCTTTTATCTTCTTTTAACCAGGTGAAAAAGGCTTTGAAATTATTGAAATGAGAGCATTTGTACCAAATGGCAATAAAGCAGATTTCTGAAATTGTAAGTTGAGCAGTTCTGATTCTTAAGGAACCACGGTTTTGTTTGAGAAACTCCCAATAAGTTGATTCAAATTTAAGAAAAAAATCATCAATTACGCAGAATAATTCGGTACTATTGAACATCAGGACTAGAGTTGTGAGTTTGGTGTGGTAACTCAACTGATGGCTCTAGTCCTCTTATTTTTCAAGTCAATTTCTTATCCACGATTCGGGTTATCTAGCATATTCCTTCCTAGATTATAGGTTCCACCACAAAACCCCAATCAACACTGCCATATGCAAAATCTGCACAGGCGCAAAATAAAGGACAAACTTCCAGCCACCGGTCAAAGCGGCATTGGCTGACTTGGCTAAGGCATGAGCACCCAGACCTAAAAGCAGGGCATAGATCAGACGCATATTGGAAGGATCGCCTTGAACGACGACACTGGCCATCGCGGCATGAATTTCGAACAGAGAGGCAAGCAAGGTCCCGGCCAGTAAGCCGGCATCCCCGAGCCAGACCTCCAGTCCGTAAACTCCAGCCTGAATGAGTGTTAAAGTCACTGCAATAATCACGGCTTCTTTTAAGCTGAACATCTGGCTGTCTGATGATTCCATGCTCGGAGCAGGTTTTGCCTTGCGCAATAATAAAAACGCACATGCTGCCAGAAGGATTACGGCAACTAAAGATGGCAAGAGCAGGAGTTTCAACCAGCTCCACGATACACCTCCAACCACTATCAATAATAAAACAATGGTCGAGATACAGGACATCAGTGCAGCGCCGGCATTCGATCGTGCATCCATTTCACCTTTACGGACCTGTAAACCTAACTGAGCGATGGTGGCTGTACTGGAAACAAAACCGGAAGCGATGGAGGACAGCATCAGGGCATTTTTAGTCGAAAAAAAGCGTTTTGCAATATGCGCCAGAGCTTGTACCACTAAAATTAAGGTCAGTAATTTTAAAATAAGATAAGGGTTAAGCACTTCGCCCCAAAAAGGCCGGTCAGGGGTCAGCGGTAAACCAATCAAAATCAAGGCCAGTAATAACAGTCCATCCCTGAACTCGGCTTCTTTGATCCATTTTCCGGCAATATTGTGCATGGTATGTTTGGCCATCAAAATACCGGTTAAGAGCACAGAAAGACCGGCTGCCAGTGGAATATTCCATAAACACATGGCGCCAATAAAATAGGTCATCACAAATGCAAGCTCTGTGGTAATGCCTGGGTCATCAGGCTGATTTTTTATGGATAAAATGACCATGCCACCCACGATCAAAGCACCTATTACAGCAATCACGATTCCAAACAGGAAACACAGTGCGCCCAATAAAGCACAGATCGCAAAGGAACGTAAGCCGGCAAAACTCGGTTGCTGCTCACGTTGCTTATGCCGTTCCCGCTCCAGCCCAATCAATAGGCCGCAGCCCAATGCCGAGGTGAGTATCGTGAGCAGTTCATGAAAAGAATGCGCATGCAGGGGAACCGCAGTCAAATCCATCTGTGACCTCAGCAAGCTAAGAGTTGATTATTTAAAAATATATGCGACGAGATAGAGTTTGCATAGATTAAAAATGTTGCAGTAACGATCAAATCCATTATTTACTTTCTTTTTGAGATTGAAATAGAAACGTACATTCAACAGGTGGGGAGCATGCGAAAAACTGTAAAAACTTGTTATAGTGGAGGCAAGTTTGGGGACTGATAATAATGAAATTTGACTTTGAAATTGATACGGCATGGTGTCTAGACCAACTCTTTAAAGACGGTAAAATCAGTGAACGCGACCGGATGCTGGTACAAACCACTCATCGGCAACGTGAACAATTAAAATGGCACCCTTTACAGTGGATTGCCAATTTTAATCTGGTCGATCAATCTCATCCTCAAACAACGCTGACCCTGAACCGTTTATGTCAGTGGCTAGCAGAAAAAACCGGATTGATGTTCTATATCATTGATCCGCTCAAAGCTGATGTACAGGCATTGACCCATGTCATGTCGCAGGAATATGCACTGCGCAACCATATTTTGGCAGTAGAAATTCAGGCAGACAAAGTTCTGATCGCTACGGATCAGCCTTATAAAACCGAATGGGTCTCAAATCTCGAGCAGAATATTTCCCCGAAGAAAATACAACGGGTATTACTGAATCCGGAACAGTTACAACGTTATATTACTGAATATTATCAGGTCAGTCGTGCAGTCAGTGGATCGCAGAAATCCTCTGCCTATGACCGGGAAAATAAGGGCGTCGAAGCCTTGTTGCAACTGGGTGATTCCCAGAATCCGGATGCCAATGACCAGCATATTGTCAAACTGGTGGACTGGGTGCTGCAATTTGCCTTTGAGCAGGGCGCCAGTGATATTCATATGGAACCGCGTAAAGACACCGGTAAGATCCGTTTCCGGATTGATGGGGTGCTGCATACGATTTACAACATGCCGGCCAATACATTGACCGCCGTCATTTCCCGAATCAAGATTCTGGGCAGGATGAATGTGGCGGAAAAACGTAAACCACAGGATAGCCGCCTGAAAACCCGAACACCGAAAGGACAGGAAACCGAACTCCGTCTATCGACCTTGCCAACGGCATTCGGCGAAAAACTGGTGATGCGTATTTTCGATCCGGAAGTGCTGGTCAGAAGTTTTCAGCAACTCGGGTTTGAAGGTCATTTGCTGAATGACTGGAACAATCTGACCAGTCATAGTCATGGCATTATTCTAGTCACAGGGCCAACTGGTTCCGGTAAAACTACTACGCTTTATTCAACCTTGAAGCAGCTGGCGACGGAACAGGTCAACGTCTGTACCATTGAAGACCCGATCGAGATGCTGGAACCCAGCTTTAACCAGATGCAGGTCAACAATGGCATTGATCTAGGCTTCGCTGATGGCGTGCGCGCATTGATGCGTCAGGATCCGGACATCATCATGGTGGGTGAGATTCGTGATCAGGACACTGCCAATATGGCGATTCAGGCAGCATTGACTGGTCACCTGGTTCTATCGACTTTACATACCAATGATGCGCCGTCGAGTCTGACCCGTCTGCATGATCTGGGCGTACAGCCATTTTTGACAGCAGCAACCATCTTGGGTGTTCTGGCTCAGCGTCTGGTACGTCAGCTGTGTCCACACTGCAAACAGGAAAGCTTCCTGAACGAGCAGGAGTGGCAACATCTAGCTGTGGATTATCCGCTGCCGCGGCCGGAATTTGTCTTCAAAGCGGTGGGCTGTGAAGAATGCCGGCATACCGGTTATAAAGGCCGTATCGGGATTTATGAGTTTATGCCACTGAGTCTGACCACCAAACAGCTGATTGGTGCCGATGCCAACCTGAACCAGCTGCGACAGCAGGCCAAAAAAGAAGGGGTAGAACCTTTAAGAATTGCCGGGGCACGCAAGATTCTGGAAGGTGTGACCACGCTTGAAGAAGTCCTGAGAGTCGTACCCTTAAATTAATTTTGAAAATGAAGCAATCTTAAGATTCAATTCATCTTCGGCTGTTTTAATAGCATCATCGAAACAAGGCAAGACTTTAAAGAGGTAACTGCGATGAAAATGATGATAAATACGGTTTTGGCAGCTGCATTGATGGGTTCTATCGCGACGGCTACCATAGCAAGTAGTGACACGGCTGTGAATCAGGCCGCTTTTGCTAAATCGACTACAGTCAAACAGGCGATGGCCATGAAAGATGATAGCAAGGTTCAGCTCAAAGGTTATGTCGTGAAAGCAGTGGGTGATGAAAAATACCAGTTCCGCGACAGTACAGGTACCATTACGGTTGAGATTGATGACGAACTTTGGCAAGGCAAACCGATTTCAGCCAAAACACCGGTAATCATCACAGGTGAAATCGACATTGACTATAAACCGGCAAAACGTGTTGAAATTGAGGTTGATCAGGTTCGTTTCTAATATCGCGTGATTTGCTGAATTTAATCTGAACACGGCAACAAAAAACCACATGCAAGTTACCAAAAAGCATGTGGTTTTTTTGAGTCTGGAACTTTTTCAGGGCAAGATAGAACAAGGAAGCAAACGGAGCAGAGTATGCGTATTCTTTTGGCAGAAGATGATCAGTCTCAGGCAGACAGTATCCAGACCTGGCTGGAAATGGATGGTTATGTGATTGATCGGGTAGAGCGCGGTGATCATGCGATCCTGGCGATTGAGCAACATCAATATGACTGTATTCTGCTGGACCGCGGCCTGCCGAATGCCACTGGAGACGAGATTCTGAAAAGTTTGCGCAGCCAACAGCAAGATACACCAGTGATTTTTATTACGGCCAAAGACAGTATTGATGATCGGGTCGAGGGGCTGGATTTAGGCGCGAATGATTATCTGGTGAAACCCTTTAGTTTGGAAGAACTTTCCGCCCGGGTACGTGCCCAGCTCAGGCTGAAGCAGCAAACACCGAATCATATCCTGCACTGGCAGGATCTTAGTCTGGACACTCAGGCCAAAAACCTGACCAAAGCGGGTCAAGCGATCAATCTCACTGCGAAAGAATTTCAAATTCTATATAAGCTGATGCAGCAGCCTGAACATATTGTCACCCGTGAACAGCTGGAAGAATCGCTGTATGCTTGGGGTGATGAAATTGAAAGTAATGCGATTGAAGTGTTTATCTATCAGCTGCGTAAAAAAATTGGCAGCCAGATGATCAAGACCATTCGCGGTCTGGGCTATCGCATGCATAAGGCTGAGGCATAAACCTATGTCAGCTGCTATTTCCCTGCAAACCCGGTTGATCAAACACGCGCTGTTCAGTTCCATATTGGCTGGAATATTGGCCTGGCTGCTGTTATTGGGAATTTCCAGTTATCAGGCTAGTCAGCTGCATGATGAATTAATGGAGCAGATTTCTGAGTTGCTGCTTGGCGATGTCACCCAAGCCAAAGACGCCCAGGTGGATGAACTCAGTGAACAGTTTGATATCCAGTATGCCTTGTTGCTGGGTCAGCAGGTACTGACTACTTCGATTGATGATGAATTAATTAATACCATTCCAAAAGCACAGAACAACGGCTTTCAGTTTGCTTATGAAAATGGTCATTTTATCCGCATCCTGACTGCGGAAGATGACGACCTTCTGGTCAAAATCGTACAGCCACTTTCAGTACGTTTCGATGAACTCTGGCAAACCACCTTGGGCTTTGCCGGTATCTTATTCATTTTATGGCTAGTGCAATGGCTGATTTTGCGTGTTGCGATCAGACGCCAGTTACGGCCATTAAACAAGATTTCCCGGGCGATTGGTTCCAAAACTGCTCAGGATCTAAGCCCGATCAAAACGCCTGATCCTGAAATCACTGAACTGCAACCGATTATTCGTCAGCTGAATGCCATGCTCGGCCGTTTGGAGAAATCACTGGCTGCTGAACAGCGTTTTACTGCAGATGCTTCACATGAGCTGCGTTCGCCACTGTCTGCGATTCAAATGCGTCTACAGGTTTTAAAACGTAAATATCAAGATGATGCACAGCTCCCTCAGGCATTGCAGCTGATTCAAAATGATGTCAATCGTGGTACGCAGGTACTGGAAAATTTACTCTTGCTGGCACGACTCGATCCGGAGCGCACAGAACAATTACCAACGCAAACGATTAATCTTAAAAATCTGGTTCAGGAGGCTTTGCAGTCATTGCAGCCTTTTGCAGAAGAAAAAGACATTCATTGGAACCTAAACCTTGAGGATGCTGTGATTGAAGCAAATCCAGAGCTGATTTTTAGCTGTATCCGAAATCTGGTCGACAATGCCATCCGTTATACGCCGCCACAGGGACAGGTCGAGATCCGAACGGTTATTGAGCAGCATCAGATACAGTTACTGATTGAAAACTCAGGAGAGGGGATTGCTAATGATGTACTGGAACGTTTAGGTGAACGTTTTTATCGGGCTTTGGGTACGCGAACTCAGGGTTCAGGTTTAGGCCTGTCTATTTGCCAGAAAATTATGGCACTGCATGCAGCTAAAATTGATTATGCGCCGTCGGATCTGGGTGGACTTAAAGTGTTATTGAGTTTTAAGCTTGAATAGCAAATCTCATGATCAGAAGATTAAAAAGCAGTATGCGCTGATTCATACTGCTGCTTCCCACGTTTGTTATTATTAGAACTGATTTAATTATTTGGTCAGAATAAGACGGTTGTTGCGGGTCAGACGCAGACGGTATTCTTCTCCGGCATGCATGATCCGGATTTCACGACCCAGTGCAAACAGATTGTTGGAGTGCAGCATTGGCAAAGCATGGTGAGTATCATTGTTACGAGTAAATAGGCTAAATGGGGCGTTCATTCCGTCGACTCCGTGGTGTGTTTTGGATTGATTTAAATGATAATCATTATCGAATAGGTCTGTCAACGAAATATTGAGCAATTTATAAAAAACTCTAATTTGCTTACAATCTGTAAAACTTTAACGGTTCTGTACATCATGACTAAAGCTACGATTCATGTCGCAATTGCGCTTTTATTTTATCAAAATCAGGTTCTAGTCGGCTGGCGTGAAGCCAAGCAGCATCAGGGCAATAAATATGAATTTCCAGGCGGAAAAGTTGAACAGGGCGAATTACCAGTCGAAGCCTGCCGCCGTGAAGTAATTGAAGAGGTCGGTGTGGATATTGAACGCTGGCATGCTTCTGATTTTATCTCCCATGAATATGAAGATCTCATCGTCAATTTGCATATTTTCCATGCTTCAATACAGCCTGCTCAATTGGCTGAAATTAAACAGCCTTGGCGCTGGTACAGCCGGGAAGAACTTAGTCAGCTGAATTTTCCGAAAGCCAATCAGTCAATGATTCAAAAGCTACAATGGCCGCAGCGCATCAAGATTGCTGAAGATCTGGATATCTTATCAAGTCTGGATACAGATCAAATGTTGTATTGGCGCGTGGAAGCGACGCCTGAGCGGATCATGCAATTACAGCAATATCCGGTAGATCAACTTTCCAAGTTAATCATTAATCAGCAGCTTTGGTCACAACTGAATGAATTGCAGCAGCAGACGATTCGCACGATTCATCTAAAACAGACTCAATTGATGGACTTGAAACAAGGCGAACTTAAATCTGGCTATCGTTATCTGGCAGCTTGTCATGACCTGACCGCTTTAATGCATGCAGAACAGATCGGCTGTGAAGCGGCTTTACTCAGTCCGGTACTGGCGACAGCGACTCATCCAGAAACACCTGCGCTAGGCTGGGAACAATTCAAGCAAATGGCAGAGCAGGTACAGATTCCGGTTTTTGCTTTAGGCGGAATGAAAGCTGAAGAACTCGATTATGCAAAAAGCCAGCATGCTTATGGCATTGCCGGCATTCGCTATATTTAAACACTTTATTTAGAAAATAAATTTTCTATTGTTAAGTCAGTTTCTATGGAAAATTATCTTAAAGCTTTTTCAATGCCTGTTGAGCTTGCTGAATCGCTTTGGCATTTTTCCGCAACTGAGCAGATTTAAGGCGTACTTGCCAAAGCTGCTTTTTCATGGCACTAGATTGTGCATAACTCAGGCCACGTAAGGCAAAAGCATCGGCGCTTGCTGGCTGATTTTTACGGTTGGCGATCATGCCCAGGTATAAATACGTTTCCGGTGCCTGAGGGGCCAGTCGCTGTGCCTGAGTTGCAGAAGCTTCAGCTTGAGCAAACTGCTGCTTGGTATAGGCCTGCTGGGTTTGCTGCATCAGACTCTTGAAGGCCGGCAGATTACGTCCATCATCAAACTTTTGGCTTTTCGGCTTCTGTTCAGGAATGACAATTTTCTGACGTTTGATGTCAGGACGGTCATAAGGCGTAATCACTACGCCATCTGGCGTTTTTGCCTTAGGTTTTTCCACCGCAGGCTTGGCAGGGGTAACTGGCTTTTCTGGCTCAGATATACTTTGGCAGCCCACCAGACTGAGGATGAGCAAACCAGGGAGGATTTTTCTTAACATAAACATAGACTCAATTAATGGCTATAACTTCCACTGGCGATAATACGGGTTTCGCTCTCAAGATCGCGTTCTATTTCTGTTTCACTTTCTTGTATGTAGCGACTCATATCATCCTGTTCAGCATCAGATGGCGCAGGTTCTGAATCAATATCATAAGGTTCAGTCGCATAATGCGAGATCCCGCAGGCAGTCGCCTGATTTGGCAGGGCATGACGCGAAATCGGGATATACATGGCGCCTTCACAGCCTTGTGCCGATAAATGACCGGTATAACGATCCAGCCAATGCCATTCGATTTCATTCGGCTGTGGCAAATTCACCGGTTTTTGGCGTAGTTGTTTCATGACATTGGTCCACACGGGCAGGGCACCTGAAGAACCGGTCAAGCCAGTGACTTTGTTGTCATCCAGACCGAGCCAAACCACGGTCATATAATTACCTGAGTATCCGGCAAACCATGAGTCACGGCTGTCATTCGTGGTACCGGATTTACCGGCAAGATTCAGACTACGTGGTAAGCTGTTATAGGCTGCACGACCTGTACCATTCGACATGACCTGTTGTAAGCCATAATTCAGAGCATAAGCAGAAGCCGGATCAATGGTCGGTTGCACACTCAGGCTATAACGATCCAGAGAGCGGCCGTTGGCATCCACCACAGAGCGAATCGCTTTGGTTGGGTATTTAAAGCCCCCTGTAGCAAAGTTGCCGTAAATATTCATCACTTCCATCGGGGACATATCTACCGCACCTAAGTAAATCGACGGATAAGATGGAATATCTGAAGTTACACCAAATTTTTTCAGATGATTAATAAAGGTAGACAGGCCAAATTCTTGTGCTAAACGCACAGTGGACAGGTTATAAGATTGCGATAAGGCTTGTGACATTGGAATGACACCATGTCCACGACCACTATAGTTTTTCGGTGTCCAGGTTTTGCCGTCACTCTTAATGCTGATTTCACTGTCTTCAATGGGGCTCGCCCAATGATAACGGTTCGATTCCAGGGCACTCAGGTAGATCACAGGCTTTAACAGGGAACCAACCTGACGCTTGGCATCGACTGCACGGTTAAAGCCGGTAAAATCTTGAGTAGAACCTACTGCGGCTACCAGCTCACCATTTTCCGGATGCGATACCAATACCGCACCTTGTAAATCTTTCAGGCGACCCGGATTGGATTTACTTAAACGCGCCACCGTCTCTTTAAAGCTGTCCTGAATTCTGGTTTGGGCTAAAGGATCTAAAGTGGTGAAAATTCGCAGACCCTGATTGGTCAGATCGGTTTCCTGATAATCTGTGCGTAATTGACGACGTACAATATCCAGAAAATCCGGGAAGCGGGCAGGGCCTAAAGTCGGTTTTGAAATGACATTTAACGGACGTGCGGTTTCTTTTTCATATTGTTCCTGAGTCAGATAGCCCATCACCAGCATATTATTCAGGACGATATCACGGCGTTTTTTCGCACTTTCAGGATTGCGCCATGGATTGTATAGACTCGGGCCTTGGACTAAACCCACCAAAAATGCTTGCTGTGAAATATTCAGTTCACGCAGTGGCAGGCCAAAATAAAACTGCGATGCCAGACCATAACCATTAATGGAGTAGTTACCATTCTGACCCAGATTTACCTCATTCAGATAAGCTTCCAGAATTTCATTCTTGTCATAATGCAATTCAATCAGCATCGCCATAAAGGCTTCATTCACTTTACGTTTTAAGGTACGCTCAGGAGTCAAATAGAAATTTTTAACCAATTGCTGGGTCAAGGTTGAGCCGCCCTGACGTTTACCACCGGTAATATTACTGACCACGGCACGTGCAATACCACGCGGTGAAACCCCATGATGCTCATAGAACTTACGGTCTTCAGTCGCGATCAGCGCTTCGATCAAGGGCTTAGGCACTTTATTTAGCTTGATCAGCACACGGTCTTCGTTATGCTGCGGATAAATCCCGCCTATTAATAAAGGTTCTAGACGTGCAATACCGCTTGAAGATGGTTTGGTCGCGCTGACTTCTGCAATCTGTTCACCGCTGAAACTGACTTTTAATATTTGCTCCGGTTCAACCCGGTCACCAAAATCAAAGCCGCGTGTATGCACATATAGGGTATTACCCGTGGTGACAAAGCTGCCTGATTTGGTATAACTATCCGAATTTTTATAACCGAGTAATTTTAATTCTTTTTGGAAATCCTGCAGACTGACTGGGGCATTCACGTACACTTCCATCGGACGTGCGAAGACCTTGGCCGGAATATCCCAGCGCTGACCTTCAAACTTGTCGCGTACAATATTGTCTAATCTAATCAAATAGATACTAAATGCTACAAAGATAGAAATGACAATAATAGAAAAAATTAAGGCAAGAAACCCCATGCCACGTTCAGATTTCATAAATACTTATAAGATCCTGTGAAATTGTGCTAATCATGCGAAGCTTTTCATTATTTTGCAATATTTAATCAAGAAATGCGCTTAAAATTAAAATGAAACCCCACAATTTCTCCTTAATTCGAATATATTTCAAATAATTTCCTACCTATGAAGCACTGTTATAAATTGTCATCCAGGTATAGCTTAATGTTATGATAAGCAGGATTCGTAGCGGAGCGACGACACTGGTGCAAATTTCCCATAAGACCTTTCGAAATATCGGGTTAATAGGACGTCCTGATAAATCGTCGGTGGTTGAAACCTTATGCCTTATTCACGATCATCTTCTCAATTTAGGCCTACATCCAGTTTTTGATGCAGCGACAGCTGAACTTGTTCCCTATCAAAATACCCAAACCGTCAGTCGTGCCTTGTTGGGTGAGGTGGTGGATCTGGTGATTGTCGTGGGCGGCGACGGCTCGCTATTACATGCAGCACGTGCCTTGGTCAAGTACAATACCCCAGTGATCGGGGTTAACCGTGGTCGTCTGGGTTTTTTAACGGATATCAAGCCGACCGAAGTGATCTTCAAGCTGGATCAAGTATTAAAGGGTGACTTTCAGACTGAGCGACGCTTTTTACTCGAAGTCGAAATTCGCTCCAAAGGCGAAGTGATTTACGATGCCATTGCCCTGAATGATGTGGTGCTACATTCAGGAAAATCGGTGCATATGATCGATTTTGAGCTGAATATTGATGGACAATATGTCTATCGTCAGCACAGTGATGGCCTGATAGTCTCTACGCCGACTGGTTCTACAGCTTATGCACTTTCTGGTGGTGGCCCGATTGTACATCCAAGCATGGATGCGATTGCTTTGGTGCCGATGCATCCGCATACCTTGTCTTCACGCCCGATTGTGGTTGGTGGACATAGTGAAATTAAATTACTGATTCGTGAAAATCGCGTACTGCCGATGGTTAGTGCGGATGGGCAACACAGTGTGTCTTTGAATGTGGGCGATAGCGTCCATATTCGCAAGCATCCATTTAAACTGAATCTTCTGCATCCACCGGGTTATGACTTTTATAATGCCTGTCGAACCAAACTGGGGTGGAATCAGGACTTTGATTATTTTAAGCAGGATTAAATCATGAATATTGAACAAATGCTTGCCGTACTCAATCCTGAGATTGTTGAACGCCTAAGAACAGCAGTCGAAATTGGAAAGTGGCCAAACGGTGTAGCCTTGACACCAGAACAGCGTCAGACCTGTATGCAGGCAGTCTATGCCTGGGAAATGAAAAACCTGCCTGAAAATGAGCGCAGCGGTTATATCGACCGCGGTACTAAAGAAGAAGGTGAGGAATGTGATGATGATCATCACAAGAATGAACCTGAATTCAAGCCGATTCGTTTTGTTTAAGGCTTAATTCCCAGCCAATAGCAATACAATTAAAAAAAGCATTGTTCATTCACTGAACAATGCTTTTTTCTTTTGCACAAGATTAAACCGTGTGGCGATTCGCCCATAAGATTTTGGCTTTTTGCATCGCAGCTTCAAAGCTGTCACACACGCCCATGGTATATAGCGCAATGCCCATAGTTTCTATCACTGCAATCTCGCCATAATCATGGCTTTGCTGACCGTCCCAGACAGCCTTAAATAGCGCCAGATCCAGTTCTTCTTCAATTGGACTGCGGTTGTCAGTGAGCTTTGGCAATTCATGCTCATAGAGCAGGCCATCTTTAATGCCACAGATGAGCGTTTTGGCATCCGGATTACGCTCGAATTCGCCCCCTTCACCTTTAATCACGGCACTATTTTTATAGCCCAAGCGGAAAGCTGCTTGCTGATGCGAACCACGATATGCTGGATGGAAAATGGCTTGCAGGGTCGCTTTGGCATTAAAGGGATTGATCAGACGCGCCAGGGTATGAATTGGGGAGCGTAAGCCCATGACATTACGCAGCGCAATCAAGTCTGCAAGAATCGGAGAAATTACTTCTAACGGTATGTAAGCAAAATGCTGTTGTAGAAGTTGCTGTTCAACCTCGGCATCATTTTGACAGATTGGATAGCCTAAGTAAGTCAGCACCTGTTCGGTATAAACGCGGTTCATGGTATGGCCCGAGGCACCATGCATCACAATATTATAACCATGCTTGGCCAGTGTCAGGGCTGCCAGAATAAACCATGGATAATGCTTGCGCTTGCCCGCATATGAAGACCAGTCCAGATCGACATCCAGTTTTTTGAAACTCAGCTGGTCACGTGTCGCCTGTACAAAACCGGCCAACTCATCTACAGATTCTTCCTTGACCCGCAATAACATCAAGAATGCACCTAACTGCACATCCAGCACTTCATTTTTCAAAATCATACTGAAGGCTTGATAGGCTTCATCATAGCAGAGAGAGCGGGCGCCATTTTTCCCTTTACCCACAATGCGTACATATTGGGCAAAGGGATGTTCGAAATCTTTATAAATATTTCTTTTGGTATTCATAACTTTTTACAGCTTGCAGAAAATATTAATGTCAAGGGAGAGGGTGAAAATCCATAAACATTTCAGTATACGTAAAACAATCAGTTAAATCTGATTATCGACTAATGTCTAATCTATTCTGGTTAAAACATAAACAAGCGCATAATAAGTTATGCACATTTAGTCTGAATATTCGGTAAAATTTAGGCAATTTTTAGAGTCTGTTTAATTTTTCTTAATCTCTTTCTCCCATTTAATACTTTGGTCTGATACTTGAGTGTCAGATTCAATGCATGGCTGATTATCATTTTTGAACATTCTCTTGAGCCTTTTGAGACTTGATCCGGTTCATCCTGAGAAGGGATGAAGAGGTCAGTATATTTCTCAAAATGGTCTTTCTTATTTTTGATATCGTTCAAGTAGATTTATTATGGCGAAACAACCAATTTATAAGTCACTGTATTTTCAAGTGATTGTGGCCATTATCGCAGGTATTCTGGTCGGGCATTTTTCGCCTAGTGGTACGCAAATTATCAATGGCGTAGAACAGCATGTCCCTGGCTTGGGCGAACAGCTTAAACCGCTTGGTGATGCATTTATCCGTCTGATTAAAATGATTATCGCACCTGTGATTTTCTGTACCGTGGTCAGCGGTATTGCAGGTATGGAAAGCATGAAATCAGTGGGTAAAACTGGTGGTGTGGCTTTACTTTACTTCGAGATCGTATCCACGATTGCTTTGGTCATCGGTCTGGTCGTGATTAACATCGTCAAGCCTGGTGTGGGCATGAACGTTGATCCTGCTTCACTGGATACCACTGGCATCAGTAAATATGTCGCTTCAGGTGAGTCACAATCGACTATCGACTTCCTGATGAACATCATTCCAAATACGGTTGTGGGCGCATTTGCAGAAGGCGAAATCCTGCAAGTTCTATTGTTCGCGATCATCTTTGGTTTTGCACTGCATAAGCTAGGTGATCAAGGCAAGCCAGTCCTGAAACTCATCGACCAGATTTCACATGTGTTTTTCAACATCGTGAACATGGTGATGAAACTTGCTCCAATTGGTGCATTTGGTGCAATGGCGTTTACAATTGGTAAATATGGTATTGGTTCTCTTGCTCAGCTGGCACAGTTGATCATTTGTTTCTATGTTACCTGCGTACTGTTTATTTTCATCGTATTGGGCTCAATTGCGCGTTTCGCAGGGTTCAGCATCATGAAGATGATCCGCCTGATTCGCGAAGAACTTCTGATTGTACTGGGGACGTCATCTTCAGAATCAGTACTGCCACGTATGTTGAAGAAACTGGAACTTGCCGGTGCAGAGAAGTCGGTGGTAGGTCTGGTGATTCCAACTGGTTATTCATTTAACCTGGATGGTACGTCGATTTACTTGACGATGGCTGCAATCTTTATTGCGCAAGCAACCAATACGCAACTTGACTTGTCTCATCAAATTACCCTGCTTCTGGTACTTCTGATCTCATCTAAGGGTGCGGCAGGCGTGACTGGTTCAGGCTTTATTGTGATGGCGGCAACTTTGGCTGCTGTAGGGAATATTCCTGTTGCAGGTCTGGCATTGATTCTCGGTATCGATCGTTTCATGTCTGAAGCTCGTGCCTTGACCAATCTGGTCGGCAACTCTTTGGCGACTTTAGTGGTTGCGAAATGGGTGGGCCAGTTAGATATGGACAAGCTGAACTATGCTTTAGCAAATCCTGCAGAAATTGACGAAAAAATGGCACAAGAAGGCAATAACGCTCACTAATTTTGAGTCTGTCTTTCATGTCTAAAAGGGAAGCTTCGGCTTCCCTTTTTTATTGACTGTGAAGTTAGTAAAAAGATGAATGCCGGCACATGACAGGGAGCAGGAAAGTCGATAGTCTGTGAAAAGGAAACTAAAATGATAAACAACAAGGACAATAGAATGCTTGCCTACGATGCCGATCTAGAATTATTCCGCGATAATTTTAAACGCTTTATGAACGAACATGTCGCACCGTACTACGACCAGTGGGAACGTGAAGGTCTGATGCCGCGTTCAGTCTGGAATGCACTCGGTGAAAATGGCTTCTTGTGTGTCGATGTTCCAGAAGAATATGGTGGCTATGGGGTGCCGACCGATTATTCCTTGATGCTGATCGAAGAATCTGCACGTGCCGGATACAGTGCCATTGCCACAGGTCTGTCTTGTCATTCCGATATTGCAGCACCGTATATCCTGCATATTGGTACTGAAGAACAGAAAAAATACTGGTTACCAAAAATGGTCACCGGTGAAGTGGTCGGTGCGATTGGCATGACCGAGCCAGGTGCAGGTTCAGATTTGCAAGCCATGCGTACTAGTGCCATCTTGCAGGATGAATATTATCTGTTAAATGGCTCAAAAACCTTCATTTCCAATGGTCAGCATGCTGACTTGGTGGTGCTTGCGGTCAAAACCGATCCTCAAGCCCGAGCTAAAGGCGTTTCATTGCTGCTGGTCGATACCCATCTGGAAGGCTTTAAAAAAGGCACTAATCTGGACAAGATTGGTCTGCATGCTCAGGATACGTCTGAACTGTTCTTCGACAATGTTAAAGTGCCAAAGGACCAATTACTGGGTCAGCCGGGACAGGGATTTGCTTACCTGATGCAGGAATTGCCACGTGAGCGTACCGCCATCGCTGCCACCGCTCTAGGCGCCATTCGTGGCTCGATCGATGTGACCACACAATATGTGAAAGAGCGTCAGGCTTTTGGTCAGGCGATCGGTCAATTTCAGAATACTCGTTTTGTTTTGGCACAAGCGAAAATTGATGAATTGGCGACCGCAGCTTTTTATAACCAGAATCTTGAGCTTTATATGCAAGGGAAGCTGGATGTAGAAACTGCAGCGGCATTGAAAAGTTTTTCTACCGATATGCAGATGAAAATCGCGGACAATCTCCTGCAATTATTTGGTGGTTATGGCTATATGACTGAATATCCAATTTCACGTTTCTTCGTTGATGCGCGGATCCAGCGGATTTATGGGGGTACCAATGAAATTATGAAAGAGATTGTGGCTCGCGGGCTGTTAGGACGTTAATAGCTCAACCATAAAAAAGAGTCCTGAAGGACTCTTTTTTGTAGGAGAGAGCATAGCCAAGATGGGAAATATTTTTTAAGACTTTATGATTTTAAAACATCCAAACATTCATGAATAAAAATGGGTAAATCATTGGGTAGACGAGATGAAATCAACTGATTATTGTCATTCACCAGTTCTGCATCATAATACGTTCCACCGGCACGTTGTACGCGACTGGCATGCGCGCGAATACTGGTAATAATTCGATTTTTTAGCACATCTGCTTCGCAGAGTAATAATGATGCATCACATAAACTAAAGATGGTTTTCTTGGCTTGATTAAAAGCCTGAATAAACTGCAGCACCCGGAGATCGGTAGATAAGGAAACTGCAGATTCACCGCCAGGAATCAGCAAGGCATCAAAATCATCAATACTGATTTGTTCGATGCCCCGGTCAATCGTCACTGCAGAACAGCCATGCAAACCATAGACCACGTTTCCTGCATTAAACTCAATATTACAGATGCTATGCTTTGCTTCAAGCAAGGCTGCAACGGGTTCAAGATATTCCTGATCTTCAAAATTATTCGTCAAAAGTACAGCTATTCTTTTTGGCATGACTGACACCCAAACGCTTGTTTTAAATTTAGACTATCTGTGATTGGTTAAAAAATCGTCTCTGCTTTGTAAGTGAGTAGTGATTTAATGTAAAAAATAAGTGAAATCAAAGAGAAGTCGATAAAAATGGGATTGTAGAGTGTGCATTTTATTGTGAAATCTATCTTAGATATGAATGGTTCAAAAATGACGTTTGAAAAGCAATTATTTTAATTTTCTTATGTTTAAAACCGCTATATAGATTAAGAAATAGTGATATTTCATCTTCCTTAAAATCAGTTAATATGGACAGGCAAAGTTTACAATTTAATAATGTAAATCAAGCAGAAAAGCTGAAGTAAATGTTACCAGATATGACTAAAAGCGATAAACGGTTAAAATCAACTGTATGTTTTTAAGACTTAATCTACCAATGCCATATTGCGTAACATTTGAAAGCTCACTATTGTTATACTGAACAGATAAGGTTTATGAAGGGCGACAGAACAATGATCAACGACGATCAAAACACCACGACTTCTCTTGATTTGGCAAAAATTCGTGAAGATATCGATTCTGTTGATCAGCAAATTCAGCAATTGATTAACCGTCGGGCACGTTTGGCTGAAGCAGTGGCAAAAGCAAAATTTGCCTCAGAAGAGAATCCGCTGTTTTACCGTCCAGAACGTGAAGCTCAGGTTTTGCGTAATGTCATGGAACGTAATGAAGGGCCATTGTCTGATACCACCATGGCACGTCTGTTCCGTGAAATCATGTCGGCCTGTCTGGCACTCGAAGCTCCGCAAAGCATTGCTTTCCTTGGACCAGTCGGGACTTATACCCATTCTGCGGTACTCAAGCACTTTGGTCATGATGCTGTGGTTCGTCCTTTACCGACCATTGATGAAGTTTTCCGTGACGTGGAAGCAGGCAGTGCCCATTATGGTCTGGTGCCGGTAGAAAATTCCTCTGAAGGCGTGGTCAACCATACTTTGGACTGTTTTAAAACATCGAACCTGAATGTGATTGGCGAAGTTGAATTACCGATTCACCATCAGTTCCTGATTTCTGAAAATACCCGTAAAGACAGCATCAAACAGATTTATGCGCATCAGCAGACTTTGGCACAATGCCGTAAGTGGCTGGATGCTCATTATCCAGGTGTGGAACGTGTCGCTTTAAGTTCCAATGCGGAAGCAGCACGCCGTATTCGTAATGAATGGCATTCTGCTGCAATTGCTTCTGAAATTGCCGCGAGTATCTATGACCTCGAAATCATGCATAGCAATATCGAGGACAATCCGGAAAATACCACACGCTTCCTGGTGATTGGCCGTGAAAAAGTGCCACAAAGTGGTAATGACAAGACTTCATTACTAATCTCAGCACATGATCGTGCCGGGGCTTTGCTGGAAATTCTGGCGCCGTTTGCCAAGCACAATATCAGTCTGACCAGCATTGAAACCCGTCCTGCACTTCCTGAAAAATGGGCTTATGTGTTCTTCATTGATCTTGAAGGCCATATTGAGCAGGAACACGTGAAAGCAGCCATTGAAGAAATTCGTCCTTTGGTGAAAGAAGTTCGCGTGCTTGGTTCATATCCTGCAGCTGTACTTTAAGTCAGCTATCCGTGGTCAGGGCGAGGGTGCTGACCACTGTTTTATACTTAAAATTGGAAGTCTAAAATGTCGTTTGTTCCAGCCAATTCAGGCATCTCAAAATTAAAGCCATATCAACCGGGTAAGCCAATCAGTGAACTTGAGCGCGAGTTGGGTCTTACTGATATCGTCAAACTGGCTTCAAATGAAAACCCGCTGGGTTGTTCAGATAAAGTCAAAGAAGCGGTCGCTGCGGAAATTGCTGAAATTGGCCGTTATCCAGATGGTGGTGGTTTTATCCTGAAAGATCAGATCAAAACCCAGTTTGGTTTTAATCACGATCAGATTACCTTGGGGAATGGTTCAAACGACTTACTGGAAATGTTTGCCCGCGCATTCGTTTCAGAAAATGATTCGGTGGTGTATAGCCAGCATGCCTTTGCAGTTTATGCATTGGTGACTCAAGCCATTAATGCACAAGCGATCGAAGTACCAGCAAAAGGCTTCTCGCATGACTTGGAAGCAATGGCGGCTGCCATTCAGGACAATACCAAACTCGTCTTCATTGCAAACCCGAACAATCCAACTGGAACTTGGTTCGAAGAAGCTGAATTTGAAGCTTTCATGCAAAAAGTTCCTGCCAATGTGATTGTGGTTCTGGATGAAGCCTATGTGGAATATTTCCCGGAAAACTTCAACAGCTTGAAATTCCTTGCGCAATATCCAAACCTGATCGTTAGCCGTACTTTGTCTAAGTGTTATGGTTTGGCTGCACTACGTGTTGGTTTTGCTCTGGCTTCAATAGAAGTGACGGATTATCTGAATCGTATTCGTCAGCCATTTAACGTTAACCATCTTGCGATGGTGGCTGCGGTGGCTGCACTGAAAGATGAAGATTTTATCGCGCGTTCTCGTGAAGTAAATAAAGCCGGTATGGCGCAACTTGAAGCTGGCTTTAAGGCTTTGGGTCTTAACTATGTGCCTTCACGTGCCAACTTTATTCTGGTGGATGTGCAGGCTGACCCATCAGCAACCTTCAATGGTTTGCTCAAGCAAGGGGTGATTGTGCGTCCGGTCGGTATTTCAAATCACATTCGCGTATCGATTGGTACTGAAGCAGAAAATGCGAAATTCTTGAGCGCATTGGCTAAAGTACTCGGTTTAGAGGCAAAAGCTTAGACCATGTCGCAGCCACTGTTTGAAAAAGTTGCATTTATCGGGCTTGGACTGATTGGTTCAAGTCTGGCGCGTGTCATTCGAGCCGAGCATTTGGCCAATGACATTGTTGCATCGACACGTTCACAAAAGACTTTGGAAGATGCTAAATCTCTTGGCCTGATTTCCGAAGGCTATGCCGATCCTGTAGAGGCGGTCAAAGGCGCTGATCTGGTGGTACTGGCATTGCCGGTACGTGCCACGCAAAAGGTGCTGGAAGCTATCAAGCCTTATTTATCTGCCAATACCATTATTACTGATGTGGGTAGTACCAAAGGTAATGTGGTCGATGCAGCGAAAGCGGTTTTTGGCGATGAACTGCCTGAAGGTTTTGTACCGGGCCATCCGATTGCAGGTGCCGAGCATACCGGGGTGCATGCAGGTAAAGTTGATTTATTTGCCAATCACAAGGTGATCTTGACGCCACTGCCAAGCAGTGCAGACTGGGCCGTCGATAAACTGATTCAGCTGTGGCAAGCGGCGAAAGCCGAAGTGATTTGTATGGATGTCGACAAGCACGATGAAGTGCTGGCGCATACCAGTCATCTTCCGCATCTCATGGCATTCAACTTGGTTGAACAACTGGCCAAGCGTGAAGATAATTTAGATATATTTCGTTATGCTGCGGGTGGCTTCCGCGATTTTTCGCGAATTGCTGCCAGTGATCCACAAATGTGGCATGACATCTTTTTTGCCAACAAAAAAGCAGTTCTAAATGCTGTAGATGGCTTTGAACAGCAGCTCGCGATTATTCGCAAATTGATTGAAGATGAAGATTCCCACGCATTGATGGGCTTATTGGGTCATGCGCAGGCAGCTCGCCAGCATTTCAACCATATGCTCGCCAAGAAACCTTTCATGGAGAAAAATAAAGTGACACAACAATTTACCATTCAGCCGGGTGCCAAGAAATTTCAGGGTAAATTTACCGTGCCAGGTGACAAATCTGTGTCACATCGCTCGATCATGTTTGGTGCGATTGCTGAAGGTACCACGCATGTGACTGGCTTTCTGGAAGGTGAAGATGCTTTAGCGACATTGCAAGCTTTCCGTGATATGGGTGTGAGCATTGAAGGCCCTAAAAATGGTGAAATCACCATTCATGGCGTTGGCATGCATGGTCTTAAAGCACCACAGTCTGCCATTTATATGGGCAACTCAGGCACTTCAATGCGTTTGCTGTCTGGTATGCTGGCAGCGCAGAAATTTGATTCAGTCATGACTGGCGACGCATCTTTATCCAAACGTCCAATGGAGCGTATTGCCAAGCCTTTACGTGAAATGGGTGCGCAGATTCAGACCACGGGTGAACGCGGTACACCACCTGTATCCATCACTGGTAACCAAAACCTTAAAGGGATTCAGTACGATTTGCCGATGGCCTCTGCTCAGGTGAAATCAGGGATTCTACTTGCAGGCCTGTGGGCGGAAGGTGAAACTTCGGTGACTGAACCTGAACCAACTCGCGATCATACTGAACGTATGCTGCGTGCATTTGGTTATGAAGTAAAAACTGAAGGCAACCGAATTTCCCTGCAAGGTGGCGGTAAGCTGGTTGGAACCAATATTCAGGTGCCTTCAGATATTTCTTCAGCAGCCTTCTTTATGGTGGGTGCGGCAATTACTGAAAATTCGGATGTCACCCTTGAAGCGGTGGGCATTAACCCGACCCGTACTGGTGTGATCGAAATCCTCAAGCAAATGGGTGCGGACATTACAGTTGAAAACGAGCGTATTGCGGGCGGTGAACCGATTGCAGATATTCGTATTCGTGGTACACGTACCTTAAAAGGCATTCATATGCCGGAAGATCAGGTGCCATTGGCAATTGATGAATTCCCGGCGTTATTCATTGCAGCTGCATGTGCTGAAGGTCAGACGATTTTGACCGGCGCTGCTGAACTGCGTGTCAAAGAATCGGATCGTATTCAAGTGATGGCGGATGGTCTTCAAACCATGGGCATCGACTGTACCCCAACGGACGATGGCATCATCATTGAAGGTAAGGGTAAGTCCGGTGACTGGTCGCCAATCTTTACGGGTGGTGAAATTGAATCGCATCATGATCACCGTATCGCGATGAGTTTTTCGATTGCCGGTTTGCGTAATTCAGAGCAGATCAAGATTGTCGGTACTGAAACGGTCGCAACCAGTTTCCCGACCTTCACAGAATTGACCTCAATCGCAGGACTGCCAATTCAAGTGTCAGAATAATTTTTAAAATTATGTGAAACAGCCAAGCTTTTGCTTGGCTGTTTTGTTTATATTGCTTATGCTAAACCCATATAAGAAAAAAGCCATTTGGAAGTAGCGATGCGAAAATTAAAATTCATGGCCAATACCCAGAGCCAAACACCACGGGATGGTCAGGAAACCCAGGAATATGTAGCACACTTACTTGCCGAAGAATTAGGCAAATATGGTTTTCAGACCTTAAGCCAAAGTGGAGCTCAGGTTGCCGTCAGCGTGGAAGAACATGCGCTGCCTTTATCGGTGAGTTGCGAAACCAGAGATGAACAAGGGCATCTGGTCTGTGAAATTGCCTCATATCCTGAAGAAGAACAGGACTGGCTGGATCGTATCACCGAAAGAAGCCTGCTTAATCAGCTTGCACAGGCAGTGGAAACCTCTCTAAAAGAGCAGGAAAGCTTTAGCGAGTTTGAATGGAAGAGCTAACTCAACAGACTCAATTAGCTTTGCCCACACTGCAAACTAAACGCCTGATCCTGAATCGTTTTAAATCAGCCGATGCCGAAGAAGTTTATGCTTCAATTACGCCGAGTTTGACACGTTTTATGGCGTGGGATGCACCAGAATCTGAACAGGAATTTGCAACAGTCTGGAAAAATTGGCTGGAAAATATGACCGATCATAAAGAATATGTATTTGTGATCCGTCATATTGAAACACAAGAATTTATTGGACTATGTGGTTTGCATCGACTTCATGATGAAATACCTGAAGTCGGTATTTGGATTCGTGAAACTGCGCATGGTTATCATTATGGACGTGAAGCAGTGCATGGTGTTGTGGCCTATGCTTTCAATACATTAGGGATTCAAGTCTTAAGCTACCCGGTAGCAGAAGAAAACTGGGCTAGCCGTAAAATTGTAGATCGCTTGGGCGGGAAAATTCTCCGTTACATCGATAAGCCTAAATATCGGGCTGTGATGTATGAAATTTTTGCAGAAGATTTTGTCTTTTAATAAAAAAACCCATCATCTGATGGATTTTTTTATTTAGCCAAGCGCTAAGTATCGGGTCATTGCGATCCGCAATTGCTTTAAATAGCCGGTAAAGAAATGGTTGGCACCAGGCAATATAGTCACTAAATGGCGTTGTGGCTTTGCCCATTCAATCATATCTGAGAGCAAAGTTACTTCATCGGCTTCGCCATGAATGAACAGAATGTCGCCTTTAATGGCGGGCGTCATATAATGGCGAATACCAGCAACTGTTGCAGTCGGCAGACCACATAAAATGGTTTGCTTTGGTTGCAATTCTACCGGTAAGGCTGCATAACTTTTTGCCATGACATGCGCACCAAAACTAAAACCACCTGCATAAAAAGGCAGGGCAATATGCTGGTTGCGAGCGAAACGAATGACTTCTAATACGTCATCCGTCTCACCGAAGCCCTCGTCGTGTATACCTTCACTTTGACCAGAACCACGGAAACTTGGACGATACACAATACAGCCACGTTCCAGATACATTTGTGCCAGTAAAACCGGAACCTTATGTTGTGGTGTACCGCCTTGCAATGGATGGGGGTGACAAACTACCGCGAATCCTTTCACTTCACCCTGAGGATAATCCACAAAAACTTCAATCTGACCTGCTGGCCCTTGAAGAAAAATTTGCTCGGACATATAAAAACCGATGATTAACAGGAGAATCGTGCATTTTAACGATTATGGTGAATAAAAACATGAATTGGAATTAAAATAAGCAGACTGATATAGTTTGATTAATCATTTTTTGACCAGGTTGCCATGCTCGCTTTAATTTCTCCAGCCAAAACTCTCGATTACGATACTCCATTACCGACTGACCAATTTACTCAAGCGAGATTATTAGAACATTCACAGGACTTGATTAAAGTTTGTCGCACACTTTCTGCAACAGAAATTTCCAGCTTAATGAGTGTCAGTGAAAAAATTGCCAGCTTAAATACCGCACGTTTCAATGACTGGCAGCCAGATTTTAATTTAGCCAATGCCCGTCAGGCGATTTTTGCATTTAAGGGTGATGTTTATACTGGTCTGGATGCCTATAGTTTGAAGCACGAAGATCTGCACTATGCACAAGACCGTTTACGTATGTTGTCTGGATTATATGGGCTCTTACGACCTTTGGATTTGATGATGCCGTACCGCCTGGAAATGGGAATCAAGTTAGCCAATTCCCGCGGGCATAATCTATATGAGTTCTGGGCGCATCACATTACTGATCTGATTAATCAGGATCTAGCAGCAGCAAATTCTGAAATCCTGGTGAATATTGCCTCTGATGAATATTACAAATCAGTCAACGAGCGCAAAATTCAGGCAGACATTATCAAGCCGCTATTTCTGGATCAGAAAAATGGTAAATATAAAGTGATTAGTTTCTATGCCAAAAAAGCACGCGGTCTCATGGCGCGTTTTATGATTGAAAATAAAATTGATTGTGTCGAAGAGTTGAAAGCTTTTAATAGCGATGGCTATTATTTCGATGCAGACAGTTCACTTAAGGGAGAACTGGTGTTCAAACGTGATGAACAACTGAGTGCATAAATGAGATGATTCCCAGTATTCAGCATGAGGATATATATGCCGGATATTGGGATGTCGTTATTATGGTTAGGTTCTTGAACTATGTACATGCATGTGATGTGAGTAGGGAATAATAGACAGCATCATGACAACTATAAAATCTGTAATTCTTGAATATCAGGTAGAGCTTCAAGGTAATTAAAAATAAAAAATATCGCTAAACATCTTGAAATCCCTAGCAAAATCTCCCTTATTTAGATCATTTTATTCTAAAAATTAAAGTTGAGCATTCTTGGAAAAGGCCGATAAAATAAATCGAAATAATTTCTATTGAATAGGTTAGATTTCATTTATCTCCATATCTTAATTTTGAATAAACTTCTTTTAGGTGGTTTAAAAAATATATTAAATTCAATTATTTAGTTTTTTTTAAAAGGATTTTTAATAGGATCGATTTTTTGAAAAAAGAATTATAAATTAATTAAGTATTAATAAATAAAACGACATAAAATTAGGGTCTGTTGACATTTACTGTTCATAATTAACCCTATAAAGGTAGCCATAAAAATATACAGGCTAAAGCAACAGAACTTTGATAATT
>NZ_JBIUAT010000023.1:0-44463 GCF_044547685.1 Acinetobacter sp. NPDC052428 | reverse complement strand
TGAGTTTGAAGCAATGTACTATGATAAGATTAACCCGTTAGGTCAGGTGGCCTAACTTAAATAAAAAAGTCTCCGACAAACCCGGTACGGTTCACTATCGATTCGGAAAGGGTATTCCACAGGTATCGCGCTACGTGATGCCCATCCCAAAGCACACGGTTGTGTACATGCAGAATTCAAAGTAGATGAAGCTCTTCCTAAAAACTTGGCTCAAGGTGTTTTTCTTCCTGGAAAAACATATCAAGCCTGGATTCGTTTTTCTAATGGTTCTAAAGATGCCCAACAAGCAGATATTAAAAAAGATGCCCGTGGCATGGCGATAAAACTTTTGGCAGTACCGGGAGAAAAGCTTTTAGATGATGAAACCTCTACTCAAGATTTCATTATGATCAATCATCCTGTCTTTTTTGTGAATGATCCAGTCCGATACATGTCATTTATGCAAGATATAAATAGCGATAGATTTTTCAATAGGCTCCATATTCCTTTTGCATTAGGAGCTAAAGGAATATGGATTGCCTTAAATACGAGAAATAAAATTTCTAATCCTTTGCAAACTAGATATTGGTCTATGGTGCCCTATCAATTAGGAACAGGCACTGATCGTCAAGCTGTAAAGTATTCAGCTCAAGCATGTTCGACAGTGATAGACCCTCTTCCACATGCTCCCCATCATAATTTTCTAAGAGAAAAACTGCGCCAATATTTGCAAAAAAGTGAAGCATGTATGGAGTTTCTGGTACAGCCTAGAACATCAAACACCATGTCGGTCGAAGATTCCATGACTGAATGGCAAGAAAGTGAGGCACCTTTCTACAAGGTCGCAACTATCCGCATTCCTCCACAAGTTTTTGATACGCCTGACCAAAACAAGTTTTGTGAAAACCTTTCCTTTACACCATGGCATACCCTACCGGAACACAAACCTCTGGGAGTAATAAACCGAATGCGAAAGGTGATTTATGATCGTATTAGTGAGGTTAGACATGATATGAATTCTATTAACAGATCAGAACCACATTAAAATATAAGTGCTTATTTGAAGTTATCAGCTAACCTAAAATAACCTGTTGTACTGCTCATTCGCCTTAACTTAAAAGCTTTAGTTTACAAACTTTGTGCAGAGTTAATTTAGAAACATAAATAAAGCTGCTACATTAAAAATGACATTATAAAAGGAAAATGGTTTCAGCGATGAAAATTAAATCTCCTCTTATTAAATTGATCATGAGTTGTTTATGTTTAGGTTCAACATATGCAATAGCATCTCCTCCACTTCCCGATAGCAGCAAAATCCAAGCATCTCATATTTCGGAAAAAATACCGGGTACAATATTATCTATACAAGAACAAAATACTGATCTGTTTACGAATGCCTCACAACGTTTCTTAATTAATTATCGCAGTCGTGGCACAAAATCCGAACCCATTGTCACTTCAGGCTATATCTTGTTACCTAAAGGCAAATTCCCTAAAGATGGCTGGCCTGTTCTGGCTTGGGCGCATGGTACAACTGGCGTTGCTGATACATGTGCACCCTCTGGGGATTATGTGGGCGGGCCAGTCCATGTCTATCAGCAAATCGCTGCTAAAGCATTGAATGCCTGGCTCGCTCGCGGCTATGCAGTCGTTGCACCTGATTATCAAGGTTTAGGCACTCCGGGCGGTCATCCTTATATGAATGCGCGAAGTCAGTTGCATACTGTCGTGGATGCTGTACGAGCGATCCACCATTTAAAGCCTTATAGCTTTAGTAAAAATTGGTATGTTATGGGTCATAGTCAAGGAGGTGCAGCATCTCTTAAAATTGCTGCGGCCGGTCAAAAAGATGCACCTGAATTTGATCTTCGCGGGGCAATTGCACTAGCACCGGGCGGTTACCAATATGAAGGAATCGCTGAATATGTTGCCAGCAATTCGCAAATCACGACTGATGTCGCCGCATTTTTTCCAATTGTGCTTTTAGGAGCAGAAGCTGCAGACCCGATGCTTGCTCCAGCAAATTTAGTTAGCCCAGAAATGGAAGAAATTCTTAATCATGCACGCAGTCGCTGTTTGTCAGAATTACAATCTGACCTAAAACAAGCACCTAAGACTGTCTTTAAATCAAATATAAATCTGGCACCTTTGACAAATTATTTAAAAGAACAGTCTATTGAGAATATGACACCGACTGTGCCGGTTCTGCTGGTACAAGGTGAGAAAGATCAACTGGTCGATGATCGTGGTACTTATGCTTACTATCAGCAGGTATGTACGAAGCAGAAATCTATCGCCTTCCATCTAGTCAAAAATGGAGATCATCGTGATTCCTTAAGACAGAGTGAATTTCTAATTGGAAACTTTATCCATTCAGTTGAACAAGGGAAAGCTTTGAACACCTGCCCTACAAAATAACCCGGTGAGCTTTTGTATTTAATCATTAAAAACTCAAATATTTTAATCTTCATATTTATAGAATAGTCCTTTAAAGGAGCACTATTCTATAAAGAGGATAAACTAATATTAATCCGTATTCTTACTTTCTGTTAAAACTATACTTACGATTTCGAATTGTTTTGAGCCCATCATTTTTATACTTTAATTCTTTAGCAAATAATAATTAGAATGAAAGAGGTTATTTATGTGCTCGAACTATGAATTTCCCTCAAAAAAACGTCTTTCCTTATTAGATATTCATGAAGAGCAACTCGAACTGGGCATGAAACCGCATGTTTATCCTTTAGCGCCAGCCCCAATCATTATGCGCGGTGCTGATGAGTTTGAGCTGGATATCGCACGTTTCGGACTGATTCCAGCCTGGGCGAAAGAATTGAAATATGGCCGGCATACCTATAATGCACGGACTGAAACAGTGGCATCCAAACCGAGTTTCCGACATGCCTGGAAAAACAACCAGTTTACTTTGGTACCCGTCGATACATTCTATGAACCTAAATATATAGACGGTAAATCGCACTGGTTTGGCATTTCACGTGAAGATGGCAATCCTTTTACCGTGGCGGCGATTTATGATGACGCACACATTGATGGTGAGAAAATCAGATCATTTTCGATGCTGACCATAAATTCAGATCAACATCCCTTTATGAAACAGTTTCATGACCCGAATGACGAAAAACGCTCGATTATTGTGATTCCGGAAGAATCACGACATGACTGGTTGCACTGCGATCATGAACAAGCCCATGAATTTTTCTTTGAAATGAAAGATGAATTTATTGCAAAGCCTAGAGATCAAGGTTTATCGGGAAATTAAAAAGCCCTAAACCAAGTTAGGGCTTCGTCCATATGAAAAAGCTATTTTTGCTCTCTCAATGGATTTTCTGGTTCTGCATTGGGTTTTTTCTCTGGTTTGACATGCTTATAAGATGCCTGATTCCCTTTATCATCATTTGATTCTTTATGCGGATTTGATTCTTGCTCTGGCTTATTTGTCATATGCATCTCCTTCATACTTCATATCTGTATTAAGAAATAAATATGACATCTGCTGCTAAACATCAATGTTATTTATGTTGCACATTCAGTTTTTTTAAAAGACAAACTTTCCTTCAAGTGCTCTTTTACATTTCACAATTCCTGAAGTCCATCTGAGCAAATAAGCTGTTCAGCCTGATCGTAGACGATACAGCAAAGAATATGAATTCGCGTGCGAGCCGATATCGAATACATGAAATTTTCTAACCTTATCCACTGACGGAAAAAGTCTTTTCATCTCAGCAAAACCTTTAGGATGATTGGCCTTAATCATTCGATACTAACCATCTAATGCAGTTTCAGCCTTTGGCCTCTTTTGAATTGCTTCAAGAATTCGAGCGCAGATGCTCACCTACATATATTCTATTGTATTTTGCTATTTCAGTTCTAAGTACTAAGAATTTATCAAAACGTAATCCTATTGAAATATTTTTCTTATAAAGTATTCCTTGTGCCCAATTACGTTTAAATCCAAAAATTTCATCAGTAAAGAAAAACCCCGCCAACTGATGATTGAACGGGGATTGATCTTCATTAATATGTCTGATGATTTGGCACATTATTCAATATTTTTCAAGCAATCACGACACTGTTTGACCTCATCATGGTCACAAGTGTAGTTAATTTCAGTCGCACCATGAAGACCAAATAAACAAAATATAAATTGCATCATGTTTTTCTCCTGAGTGTAAAAAGCTCGATTCAAGATCAAGCTTTATTGCTTTAAATATAGAATGACTCAATACAAACTGATTGAATCAGCGATCAAGAACAACTTCAGTACTCAGCTCTGTTTAGCCTTTCAGTAAAATTGAAGCTTTTGGGCTAAGTTCGTACAGGCTCTTCAGCTTGAGTCGTCTGATCCTTTTTACAATGATCACTTTTACAATGCTTGCTGCTCATCATCTGACACATTTTCTCTTTGCAAGATTTAAAACAACAGCCGACCATCACGCCCATGCCAAATGCGCATATACATCTCATCATAGCTTTGTCCTGTCTTTTCGTGAAAAGAGATATATAAATAACATCTATTCATGTATCTCTCCTGAGGGAATTTTCAGGCTTTATGTTGTGTATGAAAACTTATGTGAAAGAGAGTGAGCAAAAAATACAATCAGCAAAGAAAAAACAAGATTTAAAACGGAAAAGAAAAAGCCTGTTTAACTCTCCTAAATTAAACAGGCCTTATAATGTGCTGATTTTTAATTATTTTCATTAAGTTCTTAGAATGACGCCAAGATATCACTAGCCATGCAGCCAATCTGTGTAGGATATATAGATGCAATGTTTCAAAATATGAAAAAACCATTACTTTTGTTAATTAAATGACTGTAATTTATTCAAAAATATTTTTAATGAGAAAATAAGATTACTAAATAACCAAAACCCAAGAAGAATTGCTAAACCTATAAGTGAGAATGGGTTAATTTAGATTTTTAGAAGAAAATTCCTTATTTCAGTCAATATCGGATGTTATGAATGTTCAATGTCTCATAAAGTTTATAGATCCCTGCTTTCTTTTTAGTCATTTCTCTCTATAATTTTTCATATGAGCAATAACAATATTTTGGCAGCATGAAAAATCGCATACTAATTACTTTATTGATGAGTCTGGCAATAAGCGGCTGCCAAAAACAGCAAGCAGAGAATTCAGCCGAGGCTGCTGCAAATATTAAAGCGCAGTTTGAACAGTCAGATAATCAACTCAGTGCTTATCTGGACAAACTCGACTCTTCAACAATTAGTCTGGAAGAAAGAACACGCATCCTGTGTGAACAATATCCTAAAGAATATAAAAATAACTACATGCCTGCTCTGCTAAAACTTGCACCCAAGGAATATACCGACAAAGAGTTGCTCACCGACCTAGACAATGCCTTGAATTTCTACAAGCTGAAAGCCAATATTCAGTGTTAATAAATACTTAGTTTAATCATGCAATGAAATATAAAAAAACCGCCTGAATCAGGCGGTTTTTTTATGAAGAGCGTATATCTTAAACAGAATTAACGCTGTGGTTTTCACTGATCTTGTTGATTACGTGAACGTTGTTGCTGTTGGTTACTGTTTTGCTGTGGCTGTTGTTGCTGTTGGCCTTGCTGGTTTTGTTGCTGCTGGTCGCGCTGTTGCTGGTTGTTTTGACCACCCTGCGGCTGTTGTTGTTGCTGGTTATTTTGTTGCTGATTTGGGTTTTGCTGGTTGTTTTGTTGACGCTGCTGATCTTGATTGCGTTGTTGATTTTGCTGTTGCTGTTGTTGCTGCTTCTGTTGGTCTTGCTGTTGATTATTAGCCATGGTGGTATTCCTTACTATTTGCTTTAAATTAAAAGCCGATAGGTTTCTACTTAATATCTACTCTACGCATTTTTCAGATTTCGCCAACCTTTAACCTGTTACAGATTAATTCAATGTAATAAATAGTAAGCTAAGTACTTGAAGTAGAGATTAATGCGCAACATAAATTACCTGATATAATTCAACAGAAACATAATGAAAGATTATATAGGTCAAAAATATATTATCCAATAAAAGGAATAACTTAAGTCAAATTCTATATATATAATTTTTTTAATAGAATTTAAAAAGTATTATAAAATAGAATAGATTAACATCTATATTATTGATATTTAATAGTATATTAAAAATTAATCTAAATCACCTATATTTTAAAAAGATTAAATAAAATATTAAAAATCCAATTCTTTTAGAATATTCTTAACTGCGAGGAAATACGATACTTAACATGACCTCACCAATAACACTTAAGCTGTTTCAAATTTATCTTGACTTTATTTCAAATAGTTTTAGCTATTACTTTGATATTAACTTAGGTAAAATCATTGTTTTTAATTATATTTATTAATCTATTTATAATTAATAAGCCCCTTTAAAAGAGGCTTATTACATTCCGTTTTTATTAGATATTGACCACTTTCACGATAATCGTTTGAGTATCTTCCTGCTCTTCGGCCAGATGCAAACGTTTAAGCTCTTTGCTTTTTACTTTGAACTGCAAGTTCTGATAAGAAATTGTGCTTGGTATCTGATCAAAATATTGACCATCAGCGTCAATTTCTTCCTGAAATAATGGTGTACCCAATTGATAGTCAAGACTTTTTAAGACTACATATTTTACTGTGGTTTTCATTCCAACACCCTACTTTCACTAAGCACTTTATTTTTATTTTTACCACTGTTCCGCCTGAGAAGAAACCTCTATTTTTGAAAATAGCCCAAGCTTTAACCACTCAGATTTTGCGATCAGATCAACATGAAATTACACTAATCTATGAAAAAAATTTTAACTTTCATAAAAATATAAATATACTTGGAGTTGATCGACAGAAAAAATCTGTCTAAATTGATTAAAGTCACTCCCACAAAGAAAATATAGAGACTATGATAAAAACCTGTTGCGGCTTACTCGAAGAGAAAAACATAAAAATTGCCTTTATCGAAAGCGCAAGTTCTGGATATCTCAGTAGCCAGTTCTCCATCTGTAAAGGAGAAGGTGCCGAAATTCTGATTGGTGGTTTGATCTGCTACGATGTAAGTGTCAAGACTTCAGTATTGGGCATTTCCAAGAATCTGATCAATAGTCATACTGCAGAATCTATGCCGGTGACGGTTGCTCTGGCGGAAGCAGGTAAAAAAATGTTCCGTGATGCTGACTGGATTATCGCCTGTACAGGGTTGCTTAAACCAGGTGGTAGCGCGACACCAGAGAAACCGGAAGGAACATTTTTTGTGGCCATTAATGATGGCACGCAAATCCATCAGTTCCAGTATTATCTCAAAGGCTCGCCACTTGAACGCCTCAACAAACTGTCCGCTGTAGTTGCACATGACATGATCAATCTGTTAAATAACAGCTAAGCTTTCAAAGTTACTGTGTAGCCTGAATAAGCTTCATTATTTCTACCGTATTTTAAGATAGATTGGCATGATCAAATGCCAATCTATTTTTTTTTGAGGGTGGAATGACCATGAATATTAAAACCGCACTGCTTCTGCTCCCTCTGAGCTTGCCCACTCTGGCTTTCGCTACCGTAGGCGGTCCACAAAATATTGAAGTTCTAGGCTATGAAGTCAAAGAACAGAAACTTTATATCATGCGTCATTATCTTGATGGTCGTGGACGCTTGCCTCAATTGTATTATTATAATTTTAAATCCCAAAAACCAAATCAATTGGTTCAGGTCAATTCCTTATATATCAATCCTAAAACCAAGCGCATCGATTATGATCAAGACAGTCGCAAGTTTGATCAGGACATTGCCAAAATCAAAAAACGTTTAGTTCCATTAAATCCAATTCAAAAATCAAAGCCACAGCTTAAGGTGTTAAAGACAACGAAAGGTAGCGCGCCTGCCTGGCATGATCCTCAGGAAAAAGTGCCAAAATGGACCTATCAATATCAAGTAAAATCCAGCTTACAAAAAAGTCCGGTTCAGCAAGCAGTCAGTTATCAGCAAGGCTTAAAAATTAGCCAGGCCTATAAAGTTCCGAAACAGAATAAAACCCTGGTAATAGTAAAGTATCTGGGTATTCCTTTTGAAACAGGTTATAGCATTGAAGATCCGGCACTGTTAAGTCGATAACAGAATTCACTAAAAAAATAAGGTCTCAATTGAGACCTTATTTTTATTCTAGGACATTTACGGATCAAGCCGCTGTAGAACGCTCAGCGATTGGCACTACTTTACGTAGTTCTGGACCGGTATAGTCCGCGCTTGGACGGATAATACGGTTATCTGCACGCTGTTCCATCACATGCGCTGCCCAACCTGTCACACGTGACATAACAAAGATCGGGGTAAACAACTTGGTTGGAATGCCCATGAAATGATAAGCCGAAGCATGGAAGAAATCCGCATTACAGAATAATTTCTTCTCACGCCACATGACTTCTTCGCAGCGCACTGACACTGGATAAAGTACGGTATCACCGACATCTTTGGCTAAACGCTCCGACCAGACTTTAATAATGCCATTACGCGGATCATTGTCCTTATAGATCGCATGACCGAAGCCCATGATTTTTTCTTTACGTTCCAGCATGCCCAGCATTTCACGTTCAGCTTCTTCAGGCGACTTCCAGTTTTCGATCATGTCCATCGCAGCTTCGTTGGCACCGCCATGTAGAGGGCCACGCAAGGAACCGATTGCACCGGTAATACAGGAATGCATATCTGACAGCGTTGATGCGCACACACGAGCGGTAAAAGTCGAAGCATTGAATTCATGCTCTGCATACAGAATCAAGGAAACATTCATTACCTGTTCATGTAGCTCATTTGGTTTTTCACCATGCAGAAGATGCAGGAACTGTGCACCAATCGAATCATCGTCAGTATTTTCTTCAATACGTACGCCGTCATGACTATAACGATACCAGTAACAAATGATTGCCGGCAAAGTTGCCAAAATGCGGTCTGCGATATCCTGTTGCTGCTCAAAAGACTGCTCAGTTTCAAGATTGCCCAGCATGGAAACGCCAGTACGCATCACATCCATTGGATGCGAGTCGGCAGGAATACGCTCAAGGACTTCTTTTAATGCCTGAGGTAAAGTGCGCAAGGATTTCAGTTTGGCTTTGTAGGCAGCCAATTGCTCTGCTGTCGGCAATTCTCCGAAGAAAATCAGATAAGCGACTTCTTCAAACTGGCAATGTTCAGCCAGATCCTGCACGTCATAGCCGCGATAGGTCAGACCTGCGCCACTTTTGCCTACTGTTGAAAGTGAGGTTTTACCTGCCACTTGTCCGCGCAATCCTGCGCCAGTGAGTACTTTTCCTTCAGCCATTTTTTTAATTCTCCTGTTTAAACAGTTTATCTAATGTGTCTTCGAAGCTGTGATAATCTAAAAATTCGTAGAGTTCTTTTCGTTGTTGCATAATATCCAGCACATTTACCTGAGTACCATGTTCGCGTACTGAACGCATCACTTCAAGTGCGGCTTTTTGCATTGCACGTGTCGCTGATAACGGATACAGCACCATGCCAATGCCCTGCTCCGCCAGTTCATCAACCGTATAATACGGTGTATCACCAAATTCGGTAATATTTGCCAAGACTGGCACACCGACCGCATCACACACTGTACGGTACATGGTGATATCGGTCATCGCCTCAGCAAAGATCGCATCTGCACCCGCTTCAACACAGGCAGAAGCACGATCAATCACTGCTTGCAAGCCTTCTTTTTGTAGCGCATCGGTACGCGCCATCACCACGAAGTTTGAATCGGTTTTCGCATCTACAGCCGCTTTGATACGATCGACCATTTCCTGCTGCGATACGATTTCTTTATTTGGACGATGACCACAACGCTTCTGTGCCACCTGATCTTCAATATGAACCGCAGCGGCTCCTGCTGCAATCATCTGCTTAATCGTGCGGGCAATATTTAATGCACCGCCCCAACCGGTATCGATATCAACCAGTAAAGGTGTATCCACACGTTCAGTGATCCGGCGTACATCTTCAAGAACATTATCCAGGCTGGTCATGCCCAGATCAGGCAAACCATAAGAATAATTCGCGACACCCGCACCTGATAAATAAATGGCTTTATAACCGACCTGTTTGGCCATCATGGCAGCATAGGCATTTACCGTGCCCATAATTTGCAATGGTTTCTCGACTTCAAGCGCTTGTCTAAATCTTAAACCTGCAGACATTTGTTCTGTCATCTTCCTTTTCCACAGTCTTGGCTATAATTATTGAAATTCGAGTATACTCATTTGGCTTGCTCATTCCATAACCTGATAGAACAAATACTCTAAAACTTTAGTCAAATTTTTAAGTTTTGCTTTACCTAATTAGCAAATAGCGCACTTATCTGGCGCAATTATGAAATATGTGCATATATTTGCTATGATGGCGTTTCAATCTCTATTGACATGTTGATGTACTATCTCCTATGCAAGACCTCGCCCTAGAACCGCTCGCCAAAGATCTGCCACAGACCAAACGTGGTCATGAGCGTTGTATTGCGCTGCTGATCAGTGCAACCGAGCTATTTCTGGAACGGGGTTATGATGCTGTGTCTCTGGATGATATCGTCCAGCATGCCGGTGGCTCTAAAGCCTCTATTTATAAATACTTTGGCAATAAAGAAGGCTTGTTTAAAGCCATCTGCGATTATCGTCGTATCAAGTTTTTTGAAGATATCAGTATTCCGATCGAACTGATGGCACTGGATTTTCGTAGTTATTTAGTACACACGTTGCTTAATTTTTATCACCAGATTATGCAACCGGAAAACTCGGCCTTCATGCGTCTGGTGCTGGAACAAAGCCAGCGTAATCCTGAACTTGCTCAGCATATTCATGAGCGAGGCCCGGTGCATGTGCAAAGTGCCATTGCCACGGCTTTAGAACAGGCAGATGCGCAAGGTTTATTGCATTGCGAAAATCCACAATATTCGGCGCAGCTGTATTTTGGTATTTTGCGCAATCTGGAATGGCGTATTCTGATGGGAATTCCGGTACAGGAAGATGATCAGGAAATCGACAAATACATCAGTTATTGTGTGGATCGCTTTTTAGACGGTCATCAAAAAGTCTAGTTTTTTTGCATTTTTCATTGCTTATAGTATATTAGCCGATTCCGTATTTTTTCTTAAACTAACCAACAACTGATTGTTGATCGAGTTTTTCGGCAATTATTGTGGAGTAACGAATGGCTCTCCGTCACTTTCTCACCTTACGCGATTTATCAACTTTAGAACTTAACCAGATTTTGCAACGCGCAATTGAGCTTAAGCGCAAACAGCATAACAATGAAGTGTTCCAACCATTTGTTGGTAAAGTGATGGGCATGATTTTTGAAAAATCCAGTACCCGTACGCGTGTTTCGTTTGAAGCTGGCATGAGCCAATTTGGTGGTAGCGCGATTTTCCTGTCTTCACGCGATACCCAGTTAGGTCGTGGTGAACCGATTGAAGATTCTGCACGTGTGATTTCAAGCATGCTGGATATTGTGATGATCCGTACTTTCGGCCATGATATCGTGGAGCGTTTTGCATCTTATTCAAAAGTTCCAGTGATTAATGCGTTGACTGATGACCACCACCCTTGCCAGTTACTTGCTGACATGCAGACCTATGTAGAGCAACGTGGCTCAATCGAAGGTAAAACTGTTGCCTGGATTGGTGATGGCAACAATATGTGTAACTCTTATATTGAAGCTGCACATATGTGGGGCTTTAATCTGAAAATTGCAGCGCCAAAAGGCTATGAGCCACAAGAAAAATTCCTGTCTGAATTTGCCCATTGTGTGGAACTGGTTCCTTCTGCTGAAGATGCAGCGGTGAATGCTGATCTGATCGTGACTGACGTTTGGGCAAGCATGGGCCAGGAAGAAGAACAAAAGATCCGTGAAAAAGCCTTTGCAGATTATCAGGTGAATGAACGTCTGATGGATCTTGCACATCCGGATTGCTTGTTTATGCACTGCTTGCCTGCACATCGTGGCGAAGAGATTTCAGAAAATCTGCTTGACCATAAAAATGCTGTGGTTTGGGATGAAGCGGAAAATCGCCTGCACGCGCAAAAAGCCTTGGTTGAATTTCTGATTAATGAAAATCTGAAAAAAGACTAATTTTTTAAGATGAATCTTCACAAATTAAGCACCAATCTCTGGTGCTTTTTTTGTCTCAGCTCTTATAATCATTGTTGAAATGGAATAAAAAGTGATTTTATACAATGCAAAAAAAATATTGGGCTTTGGCACTCTTGACTGGTTTTAGCAGTGCTGCCTTACCGGTGCATGCTTCTGAATTTGACCAATATCTTCAAGAAAAAAATATTATTGACAGCAAATTTAAAATTCAGAAAAAAACTGAACTGAATGAATTACTCGCAGTGATCAGTGCAGAAGATTCCAGAACTTTACCGTTGCAGATTGATCAAAATACGATTATTGAACAATTACAGTTAAGTGCCAATAAAACCACACTGAAAGGCATGATCATCACGCCCGATTTTAGCCAGTTTGAAAAAGACCTGGGGCGCAAAGAAGTGATGAAAGTCATTCGTAATAATCTGCTTAATAATTGTGAAATTTTCTTTGAGCATCGCTATCAGATTGAGAACCCTTACAAGGTTGAACTCAGCCTGAACTCGCAGACACAAACATATAAAACGGATATTTCCCAGAAAGATTGCAAATTAAAATAATCTAAACACATAAGACATTTATTTCGATTCAGGATTCAAGAATCCTGAAAACAAAAGGTAGCCGTGGCTACCTTTTTGATAAGGTTTGTTGTTATATCCTGCTAACGCACTAGACCCTGCGGCTGCAAAATAATAATCAACGCACCCAGTATCACCACCATGCCACCAAGCAGATCCCAACGCGATAGAGTCACTTGATCAACGAAGCGCAACCACATTAGCGCTGAAAAAATATAGATACCGCCATAAGCGGCATAGATTCGTCCTGAAGCAGCTGGATGCAAGGTTAACAGCCAGACAAAAGCCGCCAAAGCCAGAGTTGTCGGAATCCATAACCAGTGGCTTCTCCCCTGATTTAAAATCAGGTAGGGAAAATAACAGCCTAAAATTTCCATCAATGCCGTGACTAAAAACAGTAAAAATGTCGTGAACAGCTTGGTAACTTGAATATCCATAATTTATCTTTTAAATGATATAAATTTGATAATTTAAAATATGAGTGCATGAAAAAACCCGTGCAAGCACGGGTTTGATCCTTCTTTTAATTAGGCTGGTTCAGCAGTCTGATCTTCAAAAACCTCAAGTTTTAAGCCAACCGCTTTACCATTTTCTTTTTTCACCGATACTGCAACATTGCCGCCATTTTCAGCCAGTTCACCAAACAGGATCATCTCAGCCAGCGGTTTTTTCAGGTGTTCCTGAATCAGACGTTGCATTGGACGTGCGCCCATTAAACGGTCATAGCCATGTTCTGACATCCATTCACGTGCACTCTGATCCACTTCCAGCATGACTTTTTTGTCATCCAGTTGTGCTTGAAGTTCAGTCAGGAATTTATCCACGACATTTTCAATAATGCTGCTTGGCAATGCCTTGAACTGAATCACGCCGTCGAGACGGTTACGGAATTCCGGCGAGAAGGCTTTCTTCATCGCTTCCTGATTATCGTTACTATTGTCCTGTTCCATAAAACCAATGCTGACACGTGAAATACTTTCAGCACCAATATTGGTGGTGAGTACCAAGACCACGTTACGGAAATCAGATTTACGCCCGTTATTATCAGTCAATGAACCATGATCCATAATCTGCAATAACAGGTTAAACACATCTGGATGCGCTTTTTCGATCTCATCGAGCAACAGTACACAATGCGGATTTTTATGAATCGCATCGGTCAATAACCCACCCTGATCAAAACCGACATAGCCCGGAGGTGCACCGATTAAACGAGACACCGCATGGCGTTCCATATATTCCGACATATCAAAGCGAACCAGTTCTACACCCATCTGTTTCGCCAGCTGCTTGGTCACTTCAGTTTTACCGACACCAGTTGGACCTGCAAAGACAAAACTACCTACAGGCTTGTCTGGAGATTTCAAACCGGCACGTGACAGTTTAATCGCAGATGCCAAGGCCTCAATCGCTTCATCCTGACCAAAGACCACACGTTTCAGATCGCGCTCAAGATTTTCCAGCACGCTCTTATCATCTTTAGAAACAGTTTTTGGTGGAATACGCGCAATTTTAGAGACGATGTCTTCAATATTTTCCACAGTAATCAAACTGTCGTCTTGCTCCGCTTTTAAACGGCGCTGAGCACCGGCCTCATCAATGACATCAATCGCCTTATCTGGCAAGAAACGGTCGTTGATAAATTTTGCAGAAAGTTCTACCGCAGACACCAAAGCTTGATCGTCATATTCCACATGATGAAAATCTTCAAACTTCGATTTCAGACCACGTAGGATATCAATAGTTTCAGAAATAGATGGCTCGTTCACATCAATTTTCTGGAAACGACGTGACAAAGCATGATCTTTCTCAAAGACCTGGCGGTATTCCTGGAAAGTGGTTGAGCCAATGCAACGTAAAGAACCATTTGCCAACGCCGGTTTGATCAGATTCGATGCATCCATGGTACTGCCCATACTCGAGCCTGCACCAATAATCATGTGAATTTCATCAATAAACAGCACTGCTTCAGGTTTCTTTTTCAGCGCATTTAAAAGCTGTTTCAAGCGTTTTTCAAAATCACCACGGTATTTAGTTCCTGCTACCAAAGCGCCGATGTCCAGACTGAAGATTTCAGCATTTTTCAGTGGTTTTGGCGCTTTACCATTAACGATCAGCCAAGCCAGTCCTTCAGCAATCGAGGTTTTACCAACACCTGGATCACCAACAAGCAATGGGTTGTTTTTACGACGGCGACAGAGAATTTGCGCGGCACGCTCGATTTCTTTTTCGCGACCAATTAGCGGATCGGTCTTGCCTTTTTGTGCTTCAACATTCAGGTTAGTGGTATAAAGCTCAAGTGGACCTGAACTTGCTGAAGACGCTGATTCGCCATCTAGGTCTTCGATTTCTTCTTCAGACTGTACATCTTCTTTACGGGTACCATGAGACAGGTACTGAGTCAGGGTCAGACGGTTAATTTGATGACGTTTCAGCAGATAGACTGCAAATGAGTCACGCTCAGAATACATGGCAACCAGAATATCGGCACCTTCTACAGTACGATCGCCGCCGCTTGATTGCACGTGAAAAATCGCGCGTTGCAAGATCCGGTCGAAGCTTTCTGTAGGGTGTGGTGCCTGATCACTATTTTCACCAAGTTTAGGGGTATGTTGTTCTACGTACTCTTCTAATTCCTTACGCAACACGATAATATCCGCACCACATGCTTTGAGAGCATTCACGGCAGAATCGTTATCGAGCAAGGCTAACAATAAATGTTCTACGGTCAGGAACTCATGTCTCTTTTGACGAGCCATGCTGACAGCCAAACGTAGTGATACTTCTAATTGACGACTGAGCATGTAACCCCCTTAATCTTTAGGCTCTATTTGGCAAAGTAACGGATGACCTTGTGATCGAGCATAATTATTGACTTGGTTCGCTTTGGTCTCCGCAATGTCTCGAGGATATACCCCAGCTACACCCTTTCCTTCATAATGTACAGTTAGCATTACTTGTGTAGCTTGGTCAAGATTCATTGCAAAGTATTGTTGTAAAATTTCAATTACAAACTCCATCGGCGTATAGTCGTCATTTAATAAAACAACGGCATACAACGGTGGACGTTTCAGTTCTGGCGGTGCGGTCTGTACAGCTAAGTCAGAATCACCGTCTTCAGAGGGTTCATTTGCTAAACGTGGGCTGATATGCCAATCAACGATTCCAGACTCATTAAAAGAATTTTTAATATCACTTAAACACATTTGACGTTTATTGCTTGGCATAAGATTTATATTTCACACTTAATTTGCATTTGCTTCGGTTTTCGGAATTTCTGACAAGGTAGCAGACTGATTTTCTACTGCTTTGCCCTGTTCCCAACTAAAACGACGAATTACAGGTTTGGCACCAGTAAGACGCACTTCAATAAATTCTGGCTTAAAGCCTTTCGGCATGGTCCAGCGGCCAGTGAGTCGCTCATAATTTTCAAAATTAAAGTTTTTATCTTCCAGTGGCACCACCAGAATTTCCGCACCTTTAATCAGGCGCAATTCCACACTACCTGAGGCACGGCTTTTGCCTGGACTGACCTGAACCAGATCAATCTGGTATTCAAAGGCATTTTCGGGTAATGGTTTAATCGACAGGTTTTGAACCGCCAATGCCAGACCACCACGCTGACGCAAGATCTCGCGATAAATGGTTCCTACACTTTCGGCCTGCACCTGTTCATCACGTGCCTTGGTCATGGCCAGATACAGATCATTGGCATTGCTAACCGCCAGATCACGCTCCTGAACCGCAGTATTCAGCGTCTTGTTCAGTGTTTCCAGACTGGCTTTTTGAGTCTGTACTACATCGACCAGTTGCTCTGCATCCGCATCATAACCCGCCGCAGTCAAACCCTGACGATGTCCTACGGTATATCCGAGTACGCCACTGCTTAAGATCAATACAGCCGCACCAATGGCTAAGGGCGTATTGCCTTTCATGAATGGTTTCTTAGTACCGGGTTCCTGAGGAAGCGTCGTATTTGACTCGTTATTCGGCATTTTGATCTCTTGTTTGCTTTAATCAAGACACACATTTAAATGCAAATCTAAATGTGTGTGAAGTTCTAATACGTTTTTTATGGTAATAAACCAATATTATTTAAGCCAGCGTCTTCAGCAAAACCAAACATCAAGTTCATGTTTTGCACAGCCTGTCCTGCTGCACCTTTCACCAGATTGTCTTGTGCAACCAGGATCACCAGTTTTGTTGGTTGTGGCTTATACAAGGCAATACGCAACTGATTCGCTCCACGCACTGAACGGGTTTCGGGTGAGCTACCCGCCGGCATAACATCGACAAATGCTTCATTGGCATAGAACTGCTCATATAGCGCTTGTAAATCTGCTGATTGGCCTGCTTCAGTTAAATCGATATAGATGGTCGACAACATACCACGAATCATCGGCACCAAATGCGGTACAAATAAAATATGATCAAACACATTTTTTTGACCTGAAATTTTTTCCAATGCTTCGACAATTTCAGGGTGATGACGATGACCCGCTACACCATAGGCCTTAAAATTATCGGAATTTTCAGAATAAATCATGCCCAGACTGGCTTTACGACCTGCACCTGATACACCAGATTTGGCATCGATAATAATGCTTTCAGGTTTCACCAATGCTTCAGCCGCTTTTAAGACTGGCGCCAGACCCAACTGAACTGTAGTTGGATAACACCCCGGATTCCCGATCACACTGGCCTTTTTAATTTCTTCACGATTTAGCTCAGATAAACCATAAACAGAATCTTTTAACAGTTCTGGACATGCATGTTGCATGCCATACCATTTTTCAAACTGTTCAAGATCTTGTAAACGAAAATCTGCCGCCAAGTCGATCACTTTGGTATTTGCAGCAACCAGCTCTTCGGCATGTTTCATTGCGACACCATGCGGTGTTGCAAAGAACACCACATCGCATAATTTTAATAAACCCAGACTCAAATCAGAAAATTTAAGATTGGTATGCCCGCGCAAGCTTGGGAACATGTCATCTACACGACGACCTGCTTCAGTACGTGATGTCAGTGCTGTTACATTTACATCTGGATGTCGTAGCAAAAGACGCAAAAGTTCAACGCCTGTATAACCCGTACCACCCACAATACCCACTGAAATCACGATGATTACCTCAAATAAATGTTTCCTTTATACAGCCTAGTATGACAGGAAGTTGAGGTTTTCTAAACCATTTCACTGGGGTTTGCTGGTTTTTTAATTGATCAGTAGGATAAGTCCGATTTTGATCATGAAACTTTTAATTTGCTTAGGCTATTTCAATAGAGTTATATGGACTTATTAATTATGGTTTTAGGCACCCCACCAATATGGCAACGGCGTATTTTTCAGCGTTATACGATGCTGCTGGAAATGCTGATCATGCTTAGCAACTTCTGCCCAAAAGCGTGGACTATGATCAAAATGCTTTGTGTGTACCAGTTCATGGACAGCGACATAATGCGTGACCTCTTCAGGAAATAATACCAGCGCGCTGTTCAACATAATGTCATGCTTGGCAGAACAACTGCCCCAACGGGTTTTAGGTTGTCGAATACTGCAGTTTTTAAAAGGCAACCGACATTGCTGTGAGACAAGATTTAAATATGAAGGAAGCTGTTCTTTTGCGTAGGCAATCACGAAAGTTTTTAAATATTCTTCAGGATGTCGGTCACTGATCCAAAGCTGTAGATCTTCATGATCAAAAATAAAGTTGTTTTTCTGGCTGTGATAAGAAATTTTTACTGCTGCTTTTAGATTGAATAACCGCAGCTCACTCGGTAGAGTCCGGTCAATATTTTCGATTTTTTCCTGCTGGGATTGCCAGGTTTTAATCAGCCAGCTTTCAGATTGTTCAATAAAATGCTGTATCTGTTTTTTGCTGCAAAAAACCGGTGCTGTCAGACGAATCTGCGTTGCATCGACACGCAAACGTAACCGGGTTGAACGGACATTTCGGGTGATTTGGATTTCAGGTAGGTCGGATAAGGTCATTATAGTTTTTTTAATCTCCCCAACCCCCTCTTTTTCAAAGAGGGGCTTTTAAAAGTCTCCCTTCTTGCACTTGTTTTAAAGCAGTGTTTTAAAACTTCGCTCAGGGAGATTTAGAGGGATTTTTTCTAGAAAGTTTAATTAAACCGCTGTACGCTCTTCAATTCCGTTATCAGTCGCGACAATGGCGATATCTGCTTTGTTGATCGCAAAGATACCGTTACATACCACGCCCGGAATATCGTTTAAGGTTTTTTCCAGTTCAAGTGCATTTAGAATATTCAGGTTGTACACATCTAAAATCACATTACCGTTGTCAGTGACCACACCTTCACGGTACGCAGGATCGCCACCTAAAGATACGATTTTACGCGCGACTGCAGAACGCGCCATTGGAATCACTTCTACAGGAAGCGGGAACTCACGCCCTAATTGTCCAACCCATTTAGAATCATCCACGATACACACAAATTTTTTCGCAATAGAAGCAACAATCTTTTCACGTGTCAGCGCTGCACCGCCACCTTTGATCATATGCATATGACGATCAATTTCATCTGCACCATCAACATAAGCATCCAGACCACTGACAGAGTTCATATCTACCACTTCAATGCCGAGTTTTTTCAAGCGTTGTGCAGTTGCTTCTGAACTGGCTACCGCAGCTTCCAATTGCAGCTCAGGCAATAAGTCAATTAAAAAGTTTACAGTACTGCCTGTACCTACGCCTAAAATGCCCCCTTTTGGCAAGTGTTTTAAAGCGGCTTTGGCTGCTGCTTGTTTTTTCTCATCTTGGGTTGCATATAGACTCATGGCTTCACTCAACTATTTTGGACTTTTGCAGCTTTTTTAAACCGCAAAGCCGTGTGGTTTGTTACAATAAGCCCCTATTTTAAACTGTTAGATGGAAAATTAACATGCTGTCTCGTTTGGTTCGACAAATTTTACAAGCAACGGTTTACGATGTTGCAATCGAAACTCCACTCGAAGCAGCGCCACGAATTAGCGAACGACTCAATAATAATATCCGCTTTAAACGTGAAGATTTACAACCGGTTTTTTCATTCAAGCTACGCGGTGCCTATAACCGTATTAGTCAATTACCGAAATCACAAATGGAACGTGGCGTTATTACTGCTTCAGCGGGTAACCATGCACAGGGCGTGGCACTCTCAGGGAAAAAGCTGGGTATTCGCGCGATTATTGTGATGCCTAAAACCACGCCTGATATCAAGGTGCAGGCGGTTAAACGTCTGGGTGGCGAAGTGGTTTTACATGGTGATTCATTTGATGTTGCAAATAAATATGCGATTCAACGTGCCCAGGAAGATGGCATGACTTTCATTCCACCTTATGATGATGAATTGGTGATTGCTGGCCAAGGCACCATTGCCAATGAAATTCTACGTCAATGGCGTGATGTCGACTATGTGTTTGTCGCAGTTGGCGGTGGCGGCCTGATCGCAGGTGTTGCAGCCTATTTAGGTGATGTCGCACCACACGTTAAAGTCATTCCAGTGGAATACGACGAATCTGCCTGTTTAAAAGCTGCTTTAGAAGCAAATGAACGTGTGATTCTTCCATCTGTAGGTTTATTTGCTGATGGTACAGCCGTAGCCCAAATTGGTGAAAAACCATTTGATGTGATTCGTCTGCAAAAGTCGGACAATTCAGGCCCGATCGTGGAACCGAATGTAGTGCTGGTGAATACGGATGAAGTCTGTGCAGCGATTAAAGACACTTATGACGAATGCCGTAGCATTGTCGAACCATCTGGTGCAATGGCACTGGCTGGCATCAAAAAATACGTGGCTGAACATGGCATCGAAGGGAAAAACATGGTGTCGATTGTCTGCGGCGCCAACATGAACTTCGACCGTTTACGCTATATCGCTGAACGTACCGAATTGGGTGAACGCAAAGAAGCGATTTTTGCCGTGACCATTCCGGAACAGAAAGGTTCATTCCTGAGTTTCTGCCGTGCATTACAAGGCCGTAATATTACTGAATTTAACTACCGTGCCAGCGATGCTTCTGCTGCGCAAGTCTTTGTCGGCATCAGTCTGAAAAATGGCGAGAAAGAACGTCAGGAAATTTATGAAACCTTAAAGTTCCAGTATGACGTTGACGATCTGTCTGATGACGAAGTGGCCAAACTGCATATCCGTTACCTGATCGGTGGTCATGCCGACATTGAAAATGAACGCCTGTTCCGCGTGGAATTCCCAGAGCGTCCTGGCGCTTTACTGATGTTCCTGGAACGTCTTGGCCCAACCCATAACATTACCCTGTTCCACTACCGTAACCACGGCGCTGCTGAAGGACGTGTTCTGGTGGGCCTTGAAGCAACCGATGCACAACAGAATCCGGACGGCTTGATCGAAACTCTCGAAACCATTACCTATCCATATCAGGAAATTACCAATAATCTGGGTTATCAACGTTTCTTGAAGTAATTCTTTCAAACATAAACCGCCTTTCGAGGCGGTTTTTTTAGGATGATATTCTAGGCAGATTTAAAAATGTATCATGAATGAAAACACCAATTATCCATTAATTTCCAATCTTGTTAAAATTAAAAATAATTACAAAAACAGAACCTTAAGATATGAATATCACTTTTATTATTATTTTGCTCACCACTTTATTTGTCTATTTATACGGCTATCCAGCATACAAATTAAATCAAGAAGAAGATCGTGTTCGAACAAGTATGAAAAATATTCCCAGTAATGCAACCGCAAATAACCTCAGCAACATCGCTGGTATAGAGGCACATTCAGAAATACTCAACCAGTATCCCAAATTTGTTTATATTTTTCTAAATCATTATAAAGAAGTGAAATTAGATCCTAAAATTTCAGCTTTTGTAAAAAGCTTTTCTTGTTCCTCAATCGATAATTTAAAAACTTATCCTCAACTCAAACGCCAAGCCACACTCAATATCATGAAGGATGATCATCATGAATTCGAATACATCATCCAAAACAGCTATGGAACCTTATATACACATCATCAGGTTATGTCTGACTGTCCAAATTTTCAATCTGTACTTCAGATGAAAGAAGCGTAAATACTTCAAAGATCTGTACTATTTTTACCTAAAAACTATAGCTGAAGAATCGCCTTCTCATTACCATAGCGGATATAACGAATGACATAAAGATAACGAAGGACAATCCATGGCATTATTTGCAGTCATCGGGCTTGGCAGTTTCGGTGCGACCGTGGCCACACAGCTCATCAGCCTGAAGCATGAAGTGATCGGAATCGATCTGAATAAAAAATATGTCGAAAACATTTCTGATCAGCTGACCCATGCCGTGATTGCCGATGCAACCGATGAACATGTACTCGATGAGCTGAACATTCAGCGCTGTGATGCCGTTGTCGTTGCGATTGGAGAGGATATTGAGGCCAGTATTCTATGTGTATTGCACTTAAAAAATATGGGCGTAAAGAAAATCTGGGTGAAGGCCAAATCCAAATCCCACCACATGATTCTGACCCATCTCAATGTTGAAAAAATCATTCATCCTGAAGAAGATATGGGCGTTCGGGTGGCCCAGTCATTAAGCTATCCGATGGTCAGTCGTTATATGGCGCTTGAGGATGATCATTATATTGTCAAAATTGAAATTCATGCAGATCATCATGGTACGCCACTGAATCAGTTGATGAAGCATGCTCCTGAAATCACTACCTTATTACATAAACGCGGATCTACATTGCAATATCACGTAGATGCCAATCAGATTCTTCAGGAAGGCGATATTTTACTGGTTGAAGGATTGCTGGAACCTTTGCGCCGTCTTGCTAAATATTTTAAACATCTATGAAAAGTTCTGATTTAAAGCAACACAGGACGGTCAACCTCAGTCCTCCGAGCTTACTGGCTTTGGGTTTTCTTGGATTAATTCTGATCGGTTCGCTGCTGCTGATGCTGCCTATTGCCCATCATGGAGAAATCAGCTGGCTGGAAGCCATTTTTACAGCAACTTCTGCTGTGACCATTACCGGGCTATCGGTGGTGAATGTCGGTGAAGCCTATACCGTATTTGGTCAAATCGTGATTATGTTTTTGTTGCAATGCGGCGGCTTGGGTTTTATGACCTTTGCCATTCTGGCAGTGATGAGTCTGGCACCGCAACTGGGGCTAAAACAACAAGTCATGGCACAGGAGTCCATTGGACAAACTAGTCTGAAAAAAGTCAGTTTTACCATTAAAGCCGTGTTTTTATATTCTCTATTCTTTGAAGCAATCGGTACGCTGATTCTGACTTTGGCTTGGCTCAAAGAATATCAGTTTAGCGATGCACTATTTTATGCAGCTTTTTATAGCGTCTCCGCTTTTAATAATGGTGGATTTTCACTATTTCCAAATAGCTTGATGAGCTTTTCAGGACAGTATCTGATTACCTTTACCATCAGTATGCTGTATATCATTGGCGGTATCGGTTTTCTGGTGCTGATGGACGTCAAAGAACATAAGCGCTGGCGTAAGTTGAGTACCAACAGCAAGCTAATCCTCTCAACGATTCTGGGTCTTAACTTAAGTGCTTTTATTGTGCTATGGCTGTTAGAAGCCTCTAACCCGCAAACTTTGGGTCTGATGAGTGTGGGCGATCAGGCCGTGAATGCCTGGTTCCATGCCACCGTTCCCCGCTCTTCAGGTTTTAATAGCTTGCCAATGGAACAAATGAGCGATGCATCCAGTCTCGTTACCATGCTGCTCATGTTTATCGGGGGCGGCTCCTTAAGTACGGCGGGCGGCATCAAAGTCGGAACGTTTATTATTGTGGTAATAAGCGTAATCAGTTTTTTAAGACGCGAAGATGAGATCCGGCTGTTTAATCACTCTATTCCTGAAAAAACTACGTTTAAAGCATTAGCCGTGGTGTGTATTACTGCAGCGTTGATCATGATGGGTTTTATGAGCTTATTAATCCTGGAACCTGAGCAGGATTTTCTGGATCTGTTGTTTGAAGCCGTGTCTGCAGCTTGTACCGTCGGTTTGTCCCGAGGGGTAACAGAGGAACTACAACCTGCCAGTTTGATCATTCTGATGCTGTTAATGTTCGCAGGGCGTCTAGGGCCACTGACGCTTGCTTATTTTATTGCGACTCCCAAAAAGAGTCGTCTCAAACATCCGCCTTCAGAAATCCAGATTGGCTAATCTATCTATAAAAAAACCATGCAGCGGCATGGTTTTTTATTTTCATTCCAAGATGTTTAAAGTTGGAATCCTAGAACCAGTTCATCAAGGAAACACCTAAACCGACATACGTGGCACGATGGTTATAATCAATCAGGCTTTCTCCGTAACCATCAAAAAGCTGGAATTGGCCACGCAAACGCCCACTGATCGGGAATGACCAGTCGAACTGTACCGCTCCACGGTTTTCATCTCCACCTTTTAAGGTATGTCGTAGCATCAATGAAAAATCATGCTCCTTATAACGATAAAATGCGGTCATGTCTCCACGGCCAATATAGTTCTTGATCTCTGGATTGTTATCGTCTTCTCGCTTCTCTTCAAAGCGATACCAAGGACGAACCATCAAGGCAAAATTGTCTTTTTCAAAACCAAGATTCAGCATCACCCGATTCCAGCTACGTGATAACGGATCAGAACGACCATTGGACTGATGATTGATGGTCAATCCCAACATACGCCAATTCAGACCCAAAAGATCATAATTGGTACGGAAAATCAAACTGGCTTCGGGTTCATAGTTGGTCTCACGAAACGGACGTGATTCTTCCGAGTTATACACCTGCCAACGCGAAGACTGAGTATAACCAAGCCAGAGATCGCCATTATCTCCCAAGATATTTTCAACCGCCTTGGTCTTTAAAGACAACTGAAACTTTGCTTCGGTTGAGGTAAGATTTTGGTCTTCCTTCACTGTGTTTTCTGGATTTTCACTTTGAGGGAATTCATTTTTCTTTGATGTCCAGAAACCTGGCATCAAATACACTGGCTGATAAGAACGAATGTTCCAGGTGCCTAATTTACTTTCTGGAGAGAGTTCCCAGCGGCTATCCAGCAAAGACAGATTCGGCGTCAGTTTTGATCCTTCAGAAGCATAAATATTGGAAACGGTTTGACCAATTTTCGCTTTTAAATTATCGGGTTCAGGCGCAATTTCTGCTGCTGCACGACGCTCAGAAACGATTGCAGGCTTATCAGTGACCGGAATTTTAAATAAAGTATCATAACAGGCCAGACGCTCTGCACTAATTTCCAGTGCAGCACAGGCTTCAGCCGTTGCCGGCGTGGGACTGTTGACTACTGTTTCTTCCGCATTCACTTGCGTCCCAACTGCACAGCCCAGCAAAACGCTCAGCTGTAGAGTTGAGCGCTTAAACGAATTAAGCGCCATCCATTATCCTCTTTTTTTTATTTATAGAACTTGTTGAATTACAAAACCAAGCTGTTCCAGCATTTCACGTTTTGCCACTGGCGCTACAATGGCTTTCGTCGCCTGCTGCTCGACCAGATAGGTCTGTGCAACACGCTGCAAATCATCCAGTGTGACATTCAATAAACGTTCACGTAATTTTTTACGGAACGCTGGCGTACGTTGATGCAAGTAAGAATAACATGCAGTAATGGCTTCGCCTGCCGGTGAACCCGGTTTATCCATGCTGGCAATCAGACCCAGAATGGCTTCTTCCAACTGGTGTGGCTGTTGTGGTGCATTAAGTAACCACTGAATACTCGCATCAAAATCCTGGAAAGTTTCTGCCAGACGTGGGTCACGATAGCTGTAGAAACGGAATGAACAGGCATTCCCGTCATAGCTGGCACCACCACCATAGGCACCGCCTTTTTCACGGATGGCACTGTGCAGGAAGCCATTACGCAAATAACCCGCCAGTACCATCAATGCAGCAGCATCAGGATGTGAAACTTCAACAGCTGGATAAGCAGCCGCACAGAACTGGACATTGGCTTGAATCAACCAGGCTTCGTGCTGGTCATGGGTTACTTTTTCGACTTGAGTTAATGAAACTGGTGCAGAATCAACTTCAAGTTTATCCCAGACATTCTGAATTTCTTCGATCAGATGCTCAGACTGCGGCTCTTCACAGACTAACAGGAATTGCTTTGGTGCTTGCAACAAGACCCGATGAATCCGTTTTAATTCATCAATCAGCAGATCATATTCAGCCGGATCTTTTTCGATCTTAGACACCAGCTCGATCAGCCAGTTCAATGCACCCAAACCGGTATTGTGATAATCACGCAAAGCCAATGCACTATGCTGACGTGAAGCCGTTTGCATTGCATAGCTATGTCCAGAACCAGAAATACGTGACTGCCAGCGCGTTTTACGCTGTTGTAACAGTTCAACAATACGGTCTTTCTCATCAAAACGAAGCTGTTCAAAACCGATCTTTAACAGACGAATTGCATCCAGATGATTCACCAAAGATTTGGTGGTCAACGTCAACCAGGCAGTAATTTTGTTTTTGTGATCGACTTTAGAACGCAAAGATGCGCCCATGCCCAGACCGCCACTTACCGCTGTTTGCAGTTGCTGGAACTCAAGATAATCATACTCACCCGCACCAACTTCACCCATCAGGATCGACAGCAGGTTAAAGTAAGGCGACTGCACCACTTCATCCGGAATATTGACCAGAACCTGTTGATAATAAATCCCATTGGTGCCGGCATGATACAGGTTCAACGGCGTATCAACACGGTTACAGATAATCTCACGCAACTGGCCTTGAACAATTTGCAATTCCGCAGGGACATCTTCCAGGCCGACTTTCGGCAATAAGTTCAAGTCATCCGGCGTGTCCTGACGAATATTCAATGCTTCAGTCTGGGCAATAATTTCCGCTTTCTGCTCTTCAGTCAGATTCTTGCCAATTTCAGCCAAACGCGCTTTTTCATCCGCTGCTTCTTTAGCAGATTTAGTCGCATCCGGAACCAGTGTCAATTGGACACGATGTGGATTATCCAGCAGATGCTCTTTGATCAGATTGGATAACCACATCGGATCTTGCAGCTCTTCTTTGACTGCGGCAATCGCAGAGTCCACATCCCAAACTTCGACCGGATCACGATGATGAATCGCGCTACCCAGACCGCTCAGAATCAAGCTCAAACCATACGGCGTACCATCGCCATTGATTTCACGCTGATGCAATTCAATTTGATGCAGGATCGCATCGACCATGCTCTGATCAACTGGTTTAGAGGCAACATCTTCCAGAACCTTAAACACACCATTTTTAAATTCTTCTGCATGTTCAGGATTTGAACCCTGTACCGCGCAGTAGAAAGTCATTTCAAAATTAGAATCATCCACGCCCATGAATGGACCTGTTGCATCTGCATAACCACAAGTTTCCAGATAATGACGCAGTGGTGATGCTGAATCTTCGAGCAGAATTCCTTCAACTAAACGCATGCCCAAACGCAGTTTAATGTCACTAGCTTCTGGCAATAACCATGACAGCACATGATAGGTCTTGTCCTGTAAATCTTCAGCATCAACCGCATAGCTGTCGGTAACCGTCAATGGTGCAGTCAAACGGGTTTCAGGTGTTGGATAGAGCGTCTGACCTTTTTCAAATTTGGACAATGCCAGATTTTCAAACTGCTCTTGCAGTTCAAATGCCGTTTTATTGCCAAAGGTCATGAAGACTGCATTGCTTGGATGGTAATGTGACTTATAGAAATCAACTAACTCTTGGTAAGTCAGATCAGGAATATCTTTGGGATCACCGCCAGAATTATAGTGATAAGTCGTATTTGGGAATAAATGATGCGCCAGCGTGTGATAAAGCTGATCTGAAGGCGAACTCATCGCCCCTTTCATTTCATTAAAGACCACGCCTTTATAGACAGGCTCGCCATTTTCCAGCTCAATGCGAATGCCTTCCTGGGCAAAATCCAATGGGTTCAGGTTCGCAGCAAATGCTGCATCCATATACACTTCGAGCAGGTTCTGGAAATCCTTGCTATTCTGCGTCGCAAATGGATACGCAGTCCAGTCCGCCGCAGTAAAGGCATTCATGAAAGTATTCAGTGAACGGCGAATCATCAGGAAGAATGGATCACGCACCGGGAATTTTTCTGAACCACACAGCGCAGTATGTTCCAGAATATGTGCCTCGCCTTTAGAATCCATCGGCTGGGTACGAAACGCCACCAGAAAGACATTTTCGTCGTGCTTGGTCGCCAGATGATAATGCGTGGCGCCAGTCACTTTATGTTTATATTCAGACACGAAAATGTCTAAAGCTTCAACATGTTGTTGACGTACCAACTGAAACGCAGGATGTACAGTTTGAGAAATGGTTTCAGTGACATCTACAGTCATGCGATCTCCTAATGCTTTAATTAAAATAACTAAGCACATTATAGCTTTAGTTATCTGAATTATTCACGTTGAAAACCGAGGATTTTGATCGAATTAAGTAAACTTGATCATTTGAAAATTAAATCATCAAATTTACTTCCTGCCTCTAGATGAGTATTTACAAGCTTAAGAAATCAGATATTTAAAATAGTTATAGCTTGGATTATTTTCTACAAATACATAATTCTGCTTTTGATAAAAACTGGCAGCCAGCCGGGTATCCGTTTGTAAGCATAAAGCCGAATAATGCGGACGTGCCAATTGCTCTAGGTAAGCCAAAAGCTGTTTGCCTACGCCATGCTGACGATATTTCGGATGCACATAGAAACGGCGCACACGACCAATCCGGTCTTCAATGCCGTTATCTCCCCATTGCTGGTTTAAGCCGCCACAGGCAACCAGTTTCTTGCCATCATGCGCCACCACCAGATATTCATTGGCGTGGCTAAAGCAGTTTTTCCCGGTGCGATATTCTTCTATTAACTTATCTACCAAATTATAGCCTTCTTTACGTGCCAGAGTTGCCAGTGTTTCGATCTGATCCGGGAGTTGTTCGGCTGTTACAATTTTAATATTCATATACGCACACTATTTGAAATTGTTGTGAAGAATGACTGTTGCCAAGCGACTTAAAGTATCATGCCAGGAGCGATATCTCTTTATAAATAAAATTTGATCCTTAAATCAATGCTGCGGCGCACCAGTGCACAAAAATAAGCCAGTTTTTAGACCAAAGATAGCTGCTGAACAAAATACAGCATTTTTGAAAAGTATTTGAAAATGATTCAGCAAACTACAGCAATCCCAAGCAATCGTGTAAACTTAGGACTTTCATTTTTAATGTGATATTTGAACATGGCAACTGTTGATCTTTTTGCGATTGGTAATGCGCTGATTGACCAAGAATTTAAAGTTTCTGATGACTTTTTAACTGCACATCACTTGCAAAAAGGCACCATGCAACTTGCAGATGGTGAGACTCAGGCCACTCTTTATCAAAATCTTCAAGCGACTCAAGTGTATAAAGGTCAGGCTTCAGGCGGCTCAGCAGCCAACACTACCGTGGCATTTTCTGCGCTCGGTGGTTCTGCATTTTATGGCTGTCGGGTCGGAAATGACGAACTCGGACACATCTACCTGCAAGGTTTGAATGATGCCGGTATTAAGACCACCACCCAATCAATCAGTGAAGGTGTGACAGGAACCTGTATGGTTCTGGTCAGCCCTGATTCTGAACGTACCATGCATACTTATCTGGGTATTACGGCCGAACTGACTGATCAACAAATTGATTTCAGCGCATTACATAGCGCGAAATGGCTATATCTCGAAGGTTATTTATCAACTTCTGACACAGCACGTCATGCCGTACAACAAGCACGTGATATTGCCCGTGCTAATGGCGTTAAAATTGCTCTAACTTTATCTGATCCTGCCATGGTGCAATATGCCCGTGCCGGTTTGGATGAAATGATTGCAGATGGTGTAGACTTGCTGTTATGTAACCAGCAAGAAGCGCTGATGTATACAGAAACAGATAATCTTGAGGCAGCCCTGCTTAAATTAAAAACAATCAGTCAGCACGTTGTCATTACATTGTCAGCTGAAGGCGCACTGATTTCGGATCATCAGAATACTTTTACTGTTCCTGGTCGCAAAGTCACTGCAGTAGATGCCAACGGTGCCGGTGACGCTTTTGCCGGGGCTTTCCTGTACGGATTGAATGCTAATTTGGGTTTACAAGCTGCGGCTGAACTGGCGATTCTGATTTCGAGCCAAGTGGTTTCACAATTTGGTCCGCGCCTGGTAGTTGAAGACTATGCGGCATTATTACAAGACTTTCAAAAGGAATGTGCTTAATGTTTAAAATTTGCATGACCGAAGACGTTCCAGAACGCGAAGCACGCTCTTTTGAGCTTCCCGATGGAGATAATATCTTTATCACCCAACGTGATGGTGCCTTCTATGCCTATCAAAACCTGTGTCCGCATTTGCAGGTCGAGCTGGAATTTCTGGAAAACCAGTTTCTGGATCGTGATCAGGAATTTATTGAGTGCTCCACGCATGGCGCCTTGTTTCTGGTAGAAAGCGGTAAATGCATTTCTGGGCCTTGCCAAGGTCAAGCACTTGAAAAAGTAGAGATTACCGTGCATTCTGATGGTGGAATTTACCTCTCAGAATAAGACTAAAACGGACTTCACCATGCCTGCATTTTTTCTAGACTATAACCTGATGCCTTTTCATCTGAGTTTATTGGCGATTATTCTATTCGGTGTGGTGAAAACCATTGGTTTTTATTTTGGACTCAGACCCAGCAAGTTTCTGCAAAAAATTTCACCTTATGACTTTCAGCAGATGGATCTACTAAACGTCAAATTTTCCAAAACCTTGATTGTGTTTTTCTTCCTGATGAATTTTAGCTTTGCTGGCTATGTTTTACAGTTCCTGATCTATTCTCAGGAATTTAAATTTCTGCCTGCTTATTACCTGATTATTCCGGCTTTAATCATTGCGACTTTTTTTACTATTTTTATGATTCACTGTCTGGATCAGGTCATTCCACCTAAATATAAAAAGAACAATGTCAATTTACTCGGCCGTTTGGCGACGATTTCCAGTGGCAATGCCCGTCCCGGTTTTTCTGCTCAAGCACGGGTGCGAGATGAGTATGGACAACTGCATTATGTACAGGTAGAACCTGAGTTTGGTGAACTCGGTTTTCAGTCGCAGATTATCCTGATTCGCATGAGAAAATCTCATTATGTTGCCAAGAAAATCTGTAAATCTAATCAGCTGTTCAGCATGAATCTAGATTAAATTTGAAATCATTTATAGACATTAAAAATCCCGACAGATATCGGGATTTTTTTTAATGTTTAGATTTACTTTTTAAGAAGTCCTGAAACCATATTCAATACATTTTGAATATCGTTATTAGCTTCCTGCTTACTGGTCTGCTCACCTTGCGGGGTAAGCGAATCAATAATCTGCGGCAAGACCTGTGAAATCGCACTATACACATCCTGCTTCGGTGCATGGGTTTGCTGTGCAACTTCTTCAACTTCCTGCTCATCAAACAGGTTCTGCACCTGCTGCGGATCGACATTGGCATTTTCACCGGGACCGGTCGACACCCAATCATCGACCTGACTATTGAGCCCCTGTCCTTTAAGCTTATCTAATGCACCCTGTAAACCGCCCTGTTTTTGAATCCAGGCCAGTACTAAAGGCAGTACTGCAATCAATAAGGTTTTACCGGTAGAACCACTTAGTCCTGAACGAGGCTGGGCAGTACTTTGAGTACTACCACCACCAAACTGACTTAGTACTGAACCTAAAATTGCCCCCAGACCATTTTGTCGGTTCTGCTGACCGGTTTGATTCTGCTGGTTTTGAGGATTTTGATTTTGCTGAGGATTTGACTGGTTTAAATGCCCTAGCACAGACCCTAGGATATCTGCCAAGCCACCTTGTTGTGAGGACTTTTGCTGCGACTGCCCGCCACCCAATGCCTGCTTTGCTAATATTTCCACAATACTACTCAGGTTTGTCATGTCCTATATCCTATGTGCATCTTAATTACAGAATACGGCCTGCCCTCATATTGTCTAGGCAAGATTGTGTTAATATTTGCAATCTTGGTTAAGCAGGTTTTCGGCTTACCAGCGAAATTTATCCCAGTTTTCCGGATTAGCCCAAAATTTGGAGTTAAACCAGTCTGGCACGTGCTTATAGGTTAAAATATTAAACTGCCACAGCGCAAAATCGGCCTCATGTGTGGTCTTGTCAATCAGCTGGGTAAATCCTAAAGCTCTCAATAACTTTTCATTTTGCAGCCGGCTGATCACCACCAGCCGTTTGGCAAACAAATCACGTAATTTCACCAGAATTTGACTCATGATCTGTTCAGACAAATGTTCTGTTTCTGCAGTATCCAGCATCACCACAGCCAAGTCATAACGTTGCTGAAAAGGCAGATTTAAAAAGTCAGATACGCTAAAATAGGACCATTGAATAGCTGGCTGAAACTGGACTTGGCTCAAGTCCTGCCCAATACAAATAGCAGTATGAATTGGCTGTTCCTGTGCGAAATCGTCTAGCATTGAAGTAATGACATTCTGCTCAGCCATAACTGCATCCTTATGATTTAAGTGAGTAATTTTTATGGAACTTCAGGGCATTTGTCATAAAATGCACGTCGGCCTCAAGGACCTTAGTGTAACTGATCAACAGATACAGCGGGCAAATGTTGAATATAAATTAATTTTAGATCGTGCAGAAATTGATCTTCCGTTTAATTTAGGCCAAGAAATCGAGATTGAATGGACCGGTAATATTTACTGCGTGTCTTGTGGCAACAAAACTTCCAAATCATTTTCGCAAGGTCACTGTTTTAAATGTTTTAAAACCAATGCTTCATGTGATATGTGCATCATGAAACCAGAGACTTGCCATTATCATTTGGGCACTTGCCGCGAAGATGAGTTTGCACAGAATGTCTGCTTTCAGCCACATATTGTCTATTTGGCCAATTCTAGCGCATTAAAGGTCGGTATTACCCGTACCAGCCAAATGCCGACCCGCTGGCTTGATCAGGGCGCGACCCAAGCCCTGCCGATTATGAAAGTGGGCTCACGTCGTCTTTCTGGAAAGCTTGAGGTCATGTTTGGTACTCAGGTTGCTGATAAGACTGACTGGCGCAAGCTGCTCAAAGGTGAAGCAGAACCATTGAATCTGATTGAAGTGCGTGAACAACTTTTAGAAGAATTCGCGCCTAAAATTCAAAGCATTCGTGAAGAATTTAATCAGAATCTAGAATTTAATGAAAATATTGAAGTATTGGAAGATGAATTCGCACGAGAATTTATTTATCCGGTAGAACAATATCCAGAAAAGATTAAATCGCATAATCTGGATAAAACTCTTGTCATTCGTGGCAAATTACAAGGCATCAAGGGTCAGTATTTAATTCTGGATACTGGCGTAATTAATATGCGCAAATATACCGGTTATGAACTGATTATTCGTGCTGAATAATTAAAAAAGGGAGCAAATGCTCCCTTTTTTATCCAATAATATTAATCTGATCAAATAGCTGCTGTTGTATAAGCTGTGAATTAATATTTTGGTCGGCAAAATAAGGGACTTCGAAGCTTTCTTCTCGTGCTTCCACCACAATCGGCTCAATGAGTGAAACTGATGTAGTCGGCCTTTCTATATCTTGTAGGAGCAATGTTAAATCAACCTGAATATCTTGATGATCATTTTCTAAACTTGCAGATTCTTCATCTTGCTCAATCGCTGTAGTAAGAATATCCTCAATAGAAGCATGTTGCTCCACGTTTAATGGAAAATTAATTTTTGCTAATGAAATAGTTTCACTACGCTGGCCTGCTGCATTCTCCGAATATAAAGTCAAGAAGCCACCTTGTGCAATTGGATTTTCTATACTCCACTCACCCTTTGCATTTGCATAAGTCACATATTCCTGACTATCAGCAAGAATCACAATTTTACCGTAAGGCATTGCCTCGCCAGTAAGCTGTTCGCCATTTTCCAAAATAGTAGGGACAACTGGCTCAAACAAGATGTAACTTGGCTGTTCTGGCTCTATAACAGGTAATTCCGGCTCAGGAAATACCACAGGAATCGCCAATGCAATGATGTTAGATCGAATACCTAAATCATTTACCGCATAAATCTCTAAAGTTCCTCCTTGTGCAATTGGGTTGAGTAACGACCAATTCCCCTGACCATCAACACTGGTTGAATATTCATAATCATTTGCCATCACAATAATCTGCGTATGAGGGGTTGCTTTACCTGATAGATATTCACCCTGCTCTAAAATCACTGGGGTAATAGGTGCCCAATCTGGAAATACCGGAATTTCAGGAAGTGGTGCCATACCAGAAATAATAGGTGGAGACTCTTCTCCAAGTTCATTACGAGCAAATACTTATATAAAAGTACCCGGCACAATCGGATTTAGAAGTATCCATTGCCCATTTGCATCAGCTTCGGTGTTATATTCAACACCATTATGCCTAACCACCACCGTCACATGTGGATCAGCCGTACCGACTAAATAATCACCCTCTTGAGAAAACACAGGTATACTCGGAGGTAGTGGTGCTATTTGCGCTAATCCAATTTCTAAGGAAACAATTCCTTTTGCATTTACAGCAACAATCGTCACTGAGCCAGTGCCTGAGATAGGATTATTCAGTGACCAACTTCCCTGCGCATCAGCAGTAGTTTGATATTGCTGACCATTATAAGTTGCAATAATAGTAACAAACGGATCGGCTATACCAACAATTTGGCTACCAAACTCCGTTACCTCAGGCGTAGAAGGTTTGAGAATAATTGCAGTTTCATCGCGAACATAACCTTTCCCCGGTTTATTTGGTTCATGACCTTTTCCAGGTTTATTTGGTTGTGGGTGATAGTGAGGTGATTTAACGACCTGCGCATGCTGCGGAACAGGATTAAAATACGATATTTTTTTCATTATATGCCTTATCATTTTTTATTTATGCTGAATGGATATAGACTGGATTACAGCCTAAAATAATTATATATCAGATATTTAATATTATTACCTATAAAACTATAAGTTTTAGAAAATAAAAAACCAGCCCGCAGGCTGGTTTTTTATACAACAATTTTATTTGATTTTTGCCTGAGATTTCAGGTAACGCGTATAGTCATCAAATTCCTGCTGACCACGAAGTTGTTGATATAACTTCACCAACTCACTGCGTTGTTCTGCACTCAATACATCTACCGGGTTCTTCTTCACTTCTGATACCGCAACCACAACCAGCTCATTTGGCATTTTCGCTGTTGTCACTGACCAATGGCCTGCTTTTGGTGTCGGAAGACTAAAAGCCGCACGCTGTACATCACGTTTTAGCAAACCTTCAGCACGTGTGTAAACACCAGCATCTTCAAAGATCAAATCACCTTTCGCCACTGCCGCAGCCGGTTTGGTTTTGAACTCATCCAAAGCTTTCTGAATTTTTGCTTTTGCCAAAGCAGCTGCTTTGTCTTCAATCAACTGAGCCTTAACACGCGGTTTTGCTTCTGCCAGTGTTTGTTCGCCAGCAGCATGATAATTACGCACCTTGATCCAGGCTACATCACCATTGGCCAACTGAATGCTTGATGAAGCATTACGATCACCATTTTTAACATCGTCATTAAACAGTTTAACCTTGAGGTTAGCATCGCTCAGCACTGGATCACGAGTCGAAAGTTTTACTCCTTGGGCTTTCTGGACTTGTACACCTTTAACTTCCTGTGTAACGACATCCAGAGAATCACTTCCTACTACCATATCATTTAGCGTATTGACCGTATCAGAGAATGCATTGGATTTTTTAGCAGCCAAGGCTTCTTCAGACAAACGTGCTTTTTGTGACTCAAAAGAAGGAACCGCAACATCTGGCGTTTGCACAGAAATAATGTGGTATCCATAATCTGTTTTCACCGGTGCAGAAACCTGACCTGATTTTAAAGAATTAACCGTCTGGTCAAATGCAGTGCCAAATACACCTTCTTCATAGACAGCAAGCGCACCACCTTTAGACTTAGATTCAGGATCTTCAGAATATTGTGCTGCAGCTTGAGCAAAAGTGGTACCGGCTTTAATTTTGGCTGCAATCTCGGTCGCCAGTTTTTTCGCTTCAGCATCACTACGACTGTCCGCCGTAATTAAAATATGCTTCACATCTGGTTTAACTGCCTGTTTTTGTGTCGCGACAAAAGCCGTGTACGCTTCCTGAAGCTCAGCATCTGTAACCGCTAAGCTCTGCACCTGAATATCGCTTGGCTTTAACACCACATAGTCGACATCTACACTGGTCGGCTGTTTAAATAGCGTTTTGTGTTTTTCATAATAAGCAGCAATATCTGCATCCGTCACTTTGACATCTTTTTTATAGCTGTCCAGATTAATGCTGGAAATATGAATATGACGTTGTTCAGTTTGTAAATCGGCAATCTGCTGCATTTCGACTGGGCTCACCAGTGGATAATCCAGGAAAGTTGATGACAGCATCTTCAGCGCATGATCTTTACGTAAACTTTCAATCAAAGCACGATTAGTCATGCCAATTGATTTCAGATAATTTTCATATAAAGCATTCGAGAACTTGCCATCTTGCTGGAAAGTAGGCTGCTGAGCAATCATCTGTTCAATTTGCTGGTCACTCAGACTGATCCCTAATTCTTCAGCCTGTTGCAGCAATAAAGTACGTGCAACCAGAGTATCCATGGCTTTCTGGTCAATAAAGCTTTGATTCAGTAAAGTTTCATCCCCATTGGCATAACTGAGATATTGTTCTTTAAATGATTTGGTCAGTGACTCTAATTCTTTTTGAGATATTTCAGTCCCGTTCACTGATTTTGCTGCATCAGAGTTTCCGCTGCTAAAATATCCTTCAATACCTACAAGTGCTAACGGGGTCAAAAACAGAACGAGCAAGACTTTGCCCAACCAACCCTTAATAACTTTACGAAAAGCTTCCATAAGTATTCCAATATTTTATTTGCAAAGGATTTTAACCGAAAATACCCATTGAATGAATGTGTTAATCATCACAATTAAATTTATCAATAAAAAACGCGCCAAAAAAGGCGCGTTTCGTCGCTGGGTAAGCTTAAGCTACAGCGTCTTTTAAGCCTTTACCTGCTTTGAAGCTAGGTACTTTGCTTGCTTTGATCTCAAGAGTAGCACCAGTTTGTGGGTTACGGCCAGTACGTGCAGCGCGTTCTTTCACACCGAAAGTACCAAAACCCACTAAAGTTACTGTATCACCCGATTTTAAAGCTTCAGTAACAGAAGCAATTGTAGCATCTAAAGCTTTACCTGCGTCAGCCTTAGATAATCCCCCTTTTTCTGCAATTGCATCAATTAATTCTGATTTATTCATGAAGATTACGTCCTCTTAATATCGTTTATTTAAGGTTCAAGAATTGGTTTAACATGCCATAACGCCTTTATAGCAATGCTTTAGGTATAAACGCAATACTTAAGAACCTCTTTTTTTTCAAAAAATATGCGAAAAAAACATTGAATAATAAATAAAGTCATTTTATTTAAGTTTTTTCGACAATTCTTCTTTCATTTTTTCTTGTTCCGCAGTCAACTCATCAACCTTGGCATGCAACTGAAGAATTAAACGTTCCAAATACTGTACATCCTTCAGTGTGACTAATCCTATACGATTCAATGAGTGATGAACAGAGTTGTCGATTAATTTTTCCACTTTGTCTTTGGTATCTGTGACCGACTCTTTGGCCTTTTCTGAAACCTTCTCTACAGTTTGATCGGCAATATCTGCAGTTTTAGATTCAAGTTCTTCCCCGACCTTGACCAGCGAGTCAAACAGTTTGTTGCCTTCTTCTTCTGCACGTGAAAAAGCTCCCAGTCCAGCCAGCCAGATCTGTTTGGTGTATTTACGAAAATCAAGAACCGATTTGCGCTCCGAGGCAGATTTAGACTTGGGTTTCAGCATTTTCTCATTCGAAGCTTCAGCTGAGTCTTGTGCTGTTTTTGACTTGTCCATGTGCACGGCTCCTGTTTGTTTTCTGCGCAATTATTATAAATTCTTCTACAAAACCACTGCATAATAGCAAATTTAGTACTTGATAGATTTGATAAACTGTTCTACAAAGCAATTTATTTCAAGTCTAATTTGATTTAACCCTGAAATCTCTTCACAGGCAGGAAGCTTTTTCACTTTATATTTCAGGTAAGGATTGGTTGTATATGAGCGAATCGCAACAAAGTCAAAATCAACCGCATTTGTTGCTTACGATGACGTTAATTGTTTTAGAGACAATATTTACCTTCATTCTCAAGCATGATCATGTCGTTGCATTACAGGCCAAAAAGTTTGTAGATGAAAACATCTCGGTTAAAATCAATAGCTATATTCCGTATTTCGACTTTTATGTGCAATTCACCCCGAATGGACTGTTATTTGACCATAAAGCACCGGGGCGTATTGTCGACCTGGATGTGCGTACTACACTGCCCGATCTGATTAAAATTTTCATTTTTGGTAATCGTCGTAGCATTCGCAGCATGCGCATTGATGGTCATCAAGTTTTAAAAGATGAGTTTCGTGATCTGTTAACCGTATTCAGTTTGCCAAAAGTACTAGCCGACTGGAAACACTGGCTGTCTGATGCGCCGACGGATGATGCGGAAATTATTGCTTCTAAAAAGCGTATTGCGCCGCTTTTAAAGAAAATTGAAGAGCAGCGTTCCAAGATCAATACCCTGGAAGTGGAAGTCAAACAGTATAAAAACCGCCTAAAACGGATCGAACGCCGTCAAAAGCGTATTAATATCATTTTCGGCCTGAGCAGCGTACTTTTGATTACGTTATTAGTATATAATTGGCTGAGCATGTAAATCTTTCATTCTCCAAAAATTAAATCCCACTAAGGTCTACTAAAAATAACTTGACTAATTTAGTCGGGATTCATAAAATCTACACATCTAGTCTAACCATGTGTATCGAATCATGCGCCTAACCACTCGCGGTCGCTACGCTGTGACTGCTCTACTTGATCTAGCTTTGCAGCCTTCTGAAAAAACGATAACGCTTGCTGAAATTGCAGCACGTCAAACTATTTCTGTTGCTTATCTTGAGCAGTTATTTGCGAAGCTCAAGCGTCATGGTTTAGTTTCTAGTGTTCGTGGCGCAAATGGTGGTTACCATTTAGCACGTAATGCAGATGAAATTACTGTGTTAGCAATTATTGAAGCTGTAAACGAAACAGTTGATGCGACTCGCTGTGACCATAAAGGCAATTGCCAGAATGGCGCGATGTGCTTGACTCATGATTTATGGCAGGAACTCTCCCATCACATCGCCGATTATTTAGAAAAAATCTCGCTTGCTGATCTGGTTGCACGTGACAACGTCCAGACTGTGTCATTACGCCAAAAATCAGCACCTTTAGATTCAGCCCTTTTATCGGTTACAGGTATTTGACATGAAACGTCCGATTTATCTTGATTATGCAGCTACAACTCCTGTAGATCCTCAGGTTGCTGAACGTATGATGGAATGCTTAACATTCGATGGTACCTTTGGTAATGCGGCATCTCGTTCACACGCGTATGGTTGGCAAGCAGAAGAAAAAGTTGAATATGCACGTGAACAAGTTGCGAATTTAATTAAAGCTGATCCACGTGAAATCGTATGGACTTCGGGTGCGACCGAGTCAGACAACCTTGCGCTTAAAGGTGTGGCTCATTTCTATGCATCTAAAGGTAAACATATCGTTACCTCTAAAATCGAACATAAGGCAGTTTTAGATACCTGTCGTGAGCTTGAGTCTGAAGGTTTTGAAATTACCTATATTGAGCCGCAACCTCAAACCGGTTTAATTACTCCAGAAATGGTACAAGCAGCAATCCGTCCAGATACGATTCTTGTTTCCCTGATGATGGTGAACAATGAAATCGGCACAGTGACTGATGTTGCGGCGATTGGTGAAATCACTCGCGCCAACAAGATTTTCTTCCACGTCGATGCAGCTCAGGCAGCGGGTAAAGTTGAAATTGATCTTTCAACTTTAAAAGTAGACTTGATGAGCTTCTCTGCGCACAAGATCTATGGCCCTAAAGGTATTGGCGCACTGTTTGTACGTCGTAGCCCACGTGTACGCCTTAAAGCTGAAATGCATGGTGGCGGCCATGAACGTGGTATGCGTTCAGGTACCCTTGCGACTCACCAGATTGTAGGTATGGGTGAAGCATTTGAACTTGCAGGTAAAAACCTGGAAGCTGAACAAACTCGTTTACGTGTACTTCGCGACAAGCTATGGAATGGTTTACAAGGCCTTGAACAAGTATTCCTGAACGGCCATCCAACACAAAACGTTGCGAACTACTTAAACATTAGCTTCAACTTCGTTGAAGGCGAATCATTGATGATGGCATTGAAAGATGCTGCGGTATCTTCAGGTTCGGCATGTACATCTGCAACACTTGAACCATCTTATGTACTTCGTGCATTGGGTCTTTCAGACGAACTTGCACACAGTTCGATCCGCTTCAGCTTTGGTAAATACACTACTGAAGAAGATATCGATCACGTATTGACTATCACTAAAGCTGCTGTTGAGAAGTTACGTGAACTTTCTCCGCTTTGGGATATGTATAAGGAAGGTATTGACCTTTCTAAAGTTGAGTGGGCTGAGCACTAATTTTCATCCTGAGATAGTGACAAATCCGTTGCTATCTCATTGAGAAAAGTTTTTTTACCCCCATATTTAATACTAAGGCTGACCCCGAGGTTTGGAGAAGCAACATGGCTTATAGCGAAAAAGTAATTGATCATTACGAAAACCCTCGTAATGTTGGCGTTTTAGACAAAAATGCTGAAAACGTTGGTACTGGTATGGTTGGTGCGCCAGCATGTGGTGACGTGATGCGTTTACAGATTCAAGTAAATGACGAAGGCGTGATTGAAGAAGCACGTTTTAAAACTTATGGTTGTGGTTCTGCCATTGCATCAAGTTCACTTGTAACTGAATGGCTCAAAGGTAAAACTTTAGATCAAGCTCAAGCGATCAAGAACATTGATATTGCAACTGAACTTGCACTTCCACCAGTAAAAGTACACTGCTCTGTTCTTGCTGAAGATGCAATCAAAGCAGCTGTAGAAGACTACCGTAGCAAGAAAGTTAAAGCTTAATTGTTCCACTTTTTGAAATTTTAACGGAGTTTTCATGATCCATTTAACTGAAAATGCTGCAACTCATATCAGCAATTATTTAAAAAATCGCGGTAAGGGTGAAGGCATTCGCGTTGGTGTGAAAACTTCAGGCTGTTCTGGTCTGGCCTATGTGCTCGAGTTCGTCGATGAAGTCGATGCACATGATCAAGCCTTTGAGCAGTTTGGGGTTAAAGTATTCGTTGACCCGAAAAGTCTGGTTTATCTTGAAGGTATGGAGATGGACTATGTTAAAAACGGCTTGAACGAAGGCTTCGAATTTAACAACCCCAACAAAAAAGGCGAATGCGGTTGTGGTGAATCCTTCACTGTATAAACCCGACAGTTATTCTCTTTTGACATTAAAACAGTGTGTTTCACACTGTTTTAATTGCATTTATACAGTTATTTTTGCACATTAATCGCGGATCCCATCTCCCATGAATCATTTTGAGTTGTTCAACCTTCCTGTAGCACTCGATATTGATTTAGCGGCTTTAAAGACTGAATTTTTAAAGTTGCAGCAACAATATCACCCAGATAAAGCTGAAGACAAAGATCAAGCTCTGATTAAATCAAGTGATATCAATCAGGCATTTAAAGCTTTGTCAGCGGTCGATAGCCGTGCAGCGTATTTACTGTCTCTCAAGAAACAGGATTATCACTTAGATCAGTCGATCAGTGATTTTGAATTCTTGCAGGACGCTCTGGAAATTCGTGAACAACTTGACGATGCAACTTCTGCTGAAGATTTAACTTCACTAAAAGTCGAAGTCCAGCAATGGATTGAAGGCTTAGTTCGCGAGTTCAAAATTGATTATGCGGATGAAGACTGGGCCGAAGCACGCGATACAGTGCGCAAACTACGCTTCTTCGTTAAAGTCATGGCCGATATCGACAAAGCGGAAGACCGCTTCCTGGACGATGACAGCTTTGATCTTGATGATGATTTCTAATTTTTAGTATTTAATATTTAACGTGCAAAGGATGTAACACTATGGCTCTCTTGCAAATTGCAGAACCAGGTCAATCAAGTGCACCACATGAACACCGCATTGCGATTGGTATCGATTTAGGCACCACCCACTCTTTGGTTGCCACGGTTCTTTCAGGTAAAGCCAAAGTACTTAATGACGAACAAGGTCGTGTGCTACTTCCTTCTATCGTGCATTATGCAGAACAACAGACTCAATACGGCAATGAAGCTGCGCCTTTCATTACTACTGACCCCAAAAACACCATCGTTTCTGTAAAACGTTTTATGGGTCGCTCGAAAGCTGACATCAAATTCCAGCATCCTTATGCGTTGGTTGGTGAAGCGAATGAAATGCCGGCTTTTGAAACCGCACAAGGCCGTAAGACGCCGGTTGAGATTTCTGCAGAAATTTTAAAGCAGTTGAAAGACCGCGCTGAAGCCAGTCTGCAAAATCCGGTCAATGGTGCCGTTATTACTGTTCCGGCCTACTTTGATGAAGCACAGCGTCAGGCAACCCGTGATGCTGCTCAACTTGCTGGCTTGAATGTTTTACGTTTGTTGAATGAGCCAACCGCTGCTGCTGTTGCTTATGGTCTCGATCAGGAAAGCAACTTAAGTACAGATCGCAACTATGTGATCTACGACTTGGGTGGTGGTACCTTTGACGTTTCGATTCTGCGTTTTAGTCAAGGTGTGTTTGAAGTTCTGGCAACCGGTGGCCACACTGCCCTCGGTGGTGATGACCTAGATCGTTTGATCCTGAAATGGGCCAAGAAACAACTGAATATTGACACCTTGAATGATGCAGAATATGCACATTTTGTGGTTGCAGCACGTAAAGCCAAAGAAGCTTTGTCTGATGCAGATTCAGTTCAACTCAAATTGCTTGATCAGGTATTGACGCTTGACCGTCCGACATTTGAAGAGATCATTAAAGTTGCTTTGGATAAGACCATCAGCGTATGTAAGCGTGTGATGCGTGATGCCAAGCTTGAACTGGATGACATTCAAAATGTCGTTTTGGTCGGTGGCTCAACCCGTTCTTATGCAGTACAAAAAGCCGTGCGTGAAGTATTCAATCAAGAACCACTATGCACTATTAATCCGGATGAAGTGGTTGCGATTGGCGCATCAATTACTGCGAACCAATTGATTGGCAACTCAACTGATGGCTCATTACTATTAGACGTGACGCCTCTGTCTCTTGGTCTTGAAACCATGGGCGGACTGGTTGAACGATTAATTTCGCGTAATACTGCGATTCCAGTCGCTCGTCGTCAGGAATTTACGACTTATCAAGATGGCCAGACTGCCATGTTGATTCATGTGGTTCAAGGTGAACGTGATCTGGTTGAGCATTGCCGTAGTTTAGGGCGTTTTGTCCTGCATGGCATTCCACCAATGACTGCCGGTCAGGCACGTATTGAAGTGACGTTCCAGGTCGATGCAGATGGCTTGCTGACTGTATCTGCCAAAGAAACCACCTCTGGCGTGACGGCTCAAATCGATATCAAACCATCTTATGGTTTATCGGGTGAAGATACTGAACGTCTGTTGCTAGACGGTTATAAGTTCGCTGAAGAAGATAAGAATCTTCGTCATTTGAATGAAACCAAAGTGGAAGCACAGCGTGAGCTGGAAGCACTGGTTCAGGCACTCAAAGCGGATGCCGGTCTGTTGACTGAAGATCAACTTGCAGCACTGCAAACTGCGCAAGCACAACTTGAAACTCAGCTTCAGGGTTCAGATATCAAAGCGATTGAAGCTGCCGTTGAACAGCTTAAAATACATAGTGATGCTTTTGCAGCAGCACGTATGAATCAACATATTGATGCAGCTCTTAAGGGCACTAAACTCGACGACTGGTCAAACTCAAACTAATTTAAGGTAACGACTATGCCACGTATTAAAGTTCTTCCACATGCGCAGATTTGCCCCGAAGGTGCTGAGTTTGAAGTCGAACAAAATGCCAATCTTTGCGAAAGCCTGCTAAAAAATGGCATTAAAATCGAACATGCTTGCGATATGTCAGCAGCGTGTACCACCTGCCATGTAGTGGTACGCAAAGGTTTTGACAGCCTGGAAGAAATGGATGATGTTGAAGCTGACTTACTCGATCGTGCCTGGGGTTTAGAACCTGATTCACGTCTTTCTTGTCAGGTTAAACTGGACGATGAAGATCTGGAAATTGAAATTCCAAAATACACCATTAACCATGCGTCAGAAAATCACTAAGATTTTCGTTGCAGGCTAAAATAAAAAACCACGCTCAGGCGTGGTTTTTTCTATTCTTAGATTCTCAAATGAAGTGCAACAGAGATTAAATTATTGGAAGGAAGCAAGATGAGCTAGCATTTTGCTTCCGACCGACCAAAGTCAAAGTTGCATCATGAACTATACTCATCTTACCCAAGAAGAAAGATATCAGATTTATACATTATTACGTGAAGGTTTTTCTAAACGTCATATCGCTTGGAGACTGAATCGTTCACCTTCAACCATTTCTAGAGAAATCAAACGTAATCGAGCGAGAAATGGCTATTTTGCTAAACATGCCAATAAAGTAGCTCGAAGACGGCATTGTCCTAACCCTAAAAGAATTCCTTGTGAAATGTGGACACATGTCATCTCTTATCTTGATCTTCAATGGAGTCCTGAACAGATCGCTTCTTGTGTTGCAGTCAG
>NZ_JBIUAT010000022.1:0-49749 GCF_044547685.1 Acinetobacter sp. NPDC052428 | reverse complement strand
GTTCGGTTCTGTCATGAGAAAGCCCATATAAATGGGTAATGTACAAGTTGCTGTAGAAGCATGTTTAGTTCGTCTGATCACAGATACGTTATAAACTATTGTAATACTTTTTTGAATCCGTCAATGCGTAAGTCCTAATAAAATATTAATTAAACAGATGATTGTTTTTTAATTATAAAAGATATCTATTATTTTTAAATAACCTGAATCGTGGATAAGAAATTGACTTGAAAAATAAGAGGACTAGAGCTATCAGTTGAGTTACCACACCAAACTTAAAGCTCTCGTCCTGATGTTCAATAGTACTGAATTATTCTGCATAATTGATGATTTCTTTCTTAAATTTGAAGCAACTTATTGGAAATTTCTCAAACAAAGTTGTCATTCTGTAAGAGTTCGAACTGCCCCAACTGACTATCTCTGAAATTAGTTTTATCGCCATTTGGTATAAATGCTCTCATTTCAACAATTTCAAAGCATTTTTCACATGGTTAAAGGAAGATAAAAGCGCTTTATTTAATAGCTTACCCTGTTACCAACGGATGATTCACCTCATTAATATGCATCAGTTGGCACTACATGCTTTACATGTAGCCTTAATGAAAGGTCAACGGAGCCAATATTTATGGGTTGATTCAACCACTTTACCTGTCTGTAAAAACCAACGGATTCAACACCATAAATCATTATCTAAAATTGCATCTCGTGGTAAAAGTTCAATGGGCTGGTTCTATGGCTGTAAATTACATATTGTGATGAATCAACTTGGCGAAATCGTTTGTTCAACATTATCCAATGGGCATGTGGCTGACATAAAAATGGTTGAGCATTTGGTTGAGGGCTTAGAAGCAAAGCTCTATGCAGATCGTGGTTATATCAGCCAAGAATTAAAAATTAGATTGAAAGATCAAGGTATTGATTTAATTACTTATCATCGGAAGAATATGCAGGCTGTTCAACTCTGTGTATCAGATGCATATCATTTAAAACAACGTATTAAAATAGAAACATTATTCAGTCTATTGAAGGGTCAATACAATTTGGTGACGAGTAAAGCTAGAAGTATGGTAGGCTTTTTAAGTGGGACTTATGCATCGTTATGTGCATACCAATTAACTCAGCAGAATAAGCCAAAAATTCAAATTATGACGTCATTGGCTTAAACAGGATTCGGGTTATGTATAGTTTTTAGCGCATAAAGAGTGAATTATGTGACATCCATGTCACAAGAGATCTATCAGATTTAAGGTATTTAATTTCTATAGATGTGAAGCTTAAACCTTCTGAATAAACAGCTCACGATCAAAACGGTACTGCGGGAAAAATACTCCATCTTCAGCACGTTCACCCGCACCAATTACCATGACTGGATACTGTTCATCATTTAATTTCAGAATTTCACGAACCATAGGCTCATCAAAACCTTCCATCATGCAGCTGTCAAAACCATAAGCACGTAAAGCTAAGACCAGATTTTCACAAGCGAGCGCCGTTGTTTTGGTCGCCCAGAGTTTTGCATCAGCCGGACTGAAAGCAGAAACTGGCATTTGTTTATCCAGTGTACGGGCAACTTTGAAAGCCACTTTCTTAAAGTTACCAAAAGCATTCAGATAACCAGTCTTATAGTTGTAAGGAATATATTTATAGTATTTCTTAATCGCGGGCGGTGCTTCAGGAAATGGAAATTCATTCACATTACGTTTCGCCATTTCATCGATACGATCGGTACGTGCGATACAGACAATTAGCTCAGAAGCTGTTTTGGCTGCCAGTTGACTCATACAGGCTTTGACCAAACGTTTCTTCTTGCCCGGATTTTGTACCACATAAAAAGTCCAAGGCTGCAAGTTCGACGAATTTGGTGCTAACAACGCCAGATCCAGACAGGCATCCAGAATTTCGACAGGAATTGGCTTTTTGGTAAATTTACGCACCGAACGTCGGCTTTCAATCACCTTACGAAAATTATCGACATCTATATCTTGGGGTGCAGGTTCGTAATAACGTTTCTTTTCTGGATTTGAACTATCTGTTGTTTTAGAAAAGGTTTGAGAGTCTTGATTTGGCATACTTCAGATTCTTGGAAAAATAAAAGATTGAGGCAGTCTAAACTACCTCATTGAACTCATAAGTTTGAAAATTAGTTGAATTGTGTGAAATCAGGTTTACGTTTTTGCATAAACGCTTGAACCGCTTCCAGCATTTCTGGCGAGCCAACACGCTGCATGAAAATTTCTGCTTCATGGTCAATCCATTCCACAATTTCATTTACATTGTGTTTCATCAAGGCTTTGGATTGCACCAGTGATGCTAATGGCAGGGCAGAGAGTTGGGCAGCTTGTGCTGCTGCTTTAGTGTAAACATCTTCTTCAATGCTATTTACCAGACCTGCGTCGAGTGCTTTTTCGCTATTGAATTTTTGCGCAGTCAGCAATAATTCGGCCGCTTTATGATAACCCGCTTGCTGAATCAACAGCTTGCTTGAAGCGCCTTCAGGCGATAAACCCAGACTGACAAATGGAATCTGGAACAGAGCAGTATTGTCACTATAGACCAGATCACAATGTAATAAGATCGTCACGCCAATGCCGATTGCAACACCACGCACCGCAGCAATCAAAGGCTTGGAAAATTTTGCAGCGGATTTGAGTAAAACAAACGGCGGGCCTTCAGCAGCGGGTGCCTGACCTTTCTTCGCAGCAGATTTCATAAAATCCTGCATATCATTGCCCGCACTAAAGTCTGCATCCTGACCACGCAATACAACTACACGAACTTCAGGCGCCTGATCTGCTTCATCCAAGGCTTTCGCAATCCATAAATAAAGCTCGCTATATAACGCATTTTTCGCTTCCGGGCGATTAATGGCTAAAGTGAGTACACCATGTTCTAAATTCGCATTCAAATGCTCATGAGGTTGTTGAATACAGCTCAGTGTCATCGTACTATCCTTGCTTTAAAACTTAATTTGATTTTATGGGAATGATTATGTCGCATATTTATTGGGACAGCACAACTCATGAGTCATAAAAAACTGATCCCTTATGAACTATACATTTGATTATCTGGTTTTCATTGGCCGCTTTCAGCCTTTTCATCTGGCACACATGCAAACGATTAACATTGCCCTGCAGCACAGTCAACATGTGATTTTGGCTCTCGGTTCTGCACAAAATGAACGCAATATCAAGAATCCATTTTTGGCTTCGGAGCGTGAAGCCATGATCCTGTCAAATTTCAGTCCTGAAGATCGAGCTCGGATCAAATTTGTAGAAGTTATTGATGTTTATAATGATGAAAAATGGCAAAAACTGGTGAAATCGCTGGTGAATCAGGTTATTGAACCGGATGCCAACGTTGGGCTGATTGGGCATTTTAAAGATGATTCTTCTTATTATTTAAAGTTTTTCCCAGAATGGGAAATGGTCGAACTTGACAGCCTGGAAGATGCCTTATCCGCTACGCCCATGCGTGAAGCTTATTATCGTGGCGAAATTCAACGAGATAAATTTCCACAAGGCACGATTGATTTTCTAGAGAATTTCCAAAAAACCACGACCTATCAGCAGCTCAGTGAAAAATTTTCCCAGAATGATAAAACCAATCTGGTTTAAAAGTATCAGGTTGTTATGGGTTGATTCATAGTAGTTTGAGCATGCTGTTTCAAACATTCCCCAAGGATTTCTAGAGCAGGAGACTGTTCTTTCCAGTGATGCCAATACAAGGGTACTTTAATTCGCATCTCACTTGAAAGTTCAAGCAATCGACCGAACTCCAGCAAATCCCTGGTTTGATAGTCCGGCAGCCAGCCATAGCCTAGACCCATGACAATCGCATCAAAAAATGCATGGGTCGATGGAATAAAAAAGTGAGGATATTGAGCAAGGTTCAGGCCAAATTCGTGCTGAATAAATTGGGTATGGAGTTGGTCTTTTTCATTAAAAATAATGGCAGGGGCAAGGCGTAGCGCATCCCGATGTATGCCTTGATGAAACCAGTTTCGGGAAAATTCAGGCGTAGCAACGAGACGGTATTGCATCTGTCCAATCAACTCAGCCCGGCAACCTTTCATTGCCTTGGCTTCAGTACTCAAACAGGCATTGACGAGACCTGCTTCTAACAGATGATGAGTCTGAGATTGATCATCTACTTGAAAATGCAACACAATTTTATGCTGGATCAGCTGGGCTTGTAAGGTTGGTAATAGCCAGGTCGCGAGCGAATCAGCATTGGTGGCAATATTCAGACAATAGAAACCTTCCTGTTGCAATTGTCCACCCAAATCCTGCATCAGATTCTGTTCTAGCAAACGTTGATGCTGTAAATAATGCAATAAGGTTTGTCCGGATTGAGTCACACGGCAAGGCCGATCTCTCACCAGAAGCAATTGTCCCAATTTTTTTTCCAGACTTTGAACACGAAGGGTCACTGCCGAGGCAGTAATATTTAGCTGCTCGGCAGCCAGATCGAAACTTCCCGTTTTTGCAACTGCGTAAAAAGCATCACATTGTTTCGCATTCAGCATATCTGTTATCTAAAAATAATTTAGTTAAATTGATATTAACTTAGTTTTAATTAATCGCATCCATTTTGTTGAATAATTCATTTATTCAAAAAAAGGGGAATGTGATGTTCAGTTATATGATGAGTGGTTTTGCAGTGGGAATGAGCCTGATTGTCAGTATCGGTGCACAGAATGCTTTTGTATTAAAACAAGGTTTAAAACAGCAGCATGTGTTCTGGGTCTGTGTGATTTGTGCCTTGTCTGATTCCATTTTAATTCTGCTTGGCGTACTGGGCTTTGCGCGCGTCATTGAACATTATCCGGATATTGTTATATTTTCTAAATATATTGGCGCAGGATTCCTATTTTATTATGGTTTACACCATGCGATCAGCGCATTTAAATCAACAGAGGTTTTGGCACCAAGTGGTCAGCTAACAGAGCATTTTCTACAAGTACTGATGATCTGCCTGGCTTTTACCTGGCTGAATCCGCATGTTTACTTAGACACAGTCATATTGATTGGATCAATTTCAACCCAATACGCTTTAGGAAAATGGTGGTTTGCTTTAGGTGCTGTCTGTGCTTCCTGGTTTTTTTTCTTTAGTTTGGGATATGGAGCAAAAATACTGACGCCTTGGTTTCAACATCCAAAAGCATGGAAAATACTGGATGCTATTATTGCATGTACCATGTGGGGCGTCGCGGTGTCATTAATACTCAGTATTTGATTCAGGCTACGAAAGTGGATAGATTGGTTAAGAGTTGTCTAAACGTGTCATTTTAGATAGGTATCGAGAATGGTCAGCGCAGAAAACAACTCTTTTCAGTACTGCAAGCACATAGATATTTCAATATAAATTGAACTTAAAATAAACGATCTGTTTGTACAAAAAATTTATAAAATCAGAATTTTATAAGATGGCGCAAGTCTCCTGTTAGCCTAGCAGGGCCACTTATAAGAGAAAAACCAGCACAAGCATTTTGTCCGTTAGTCATGAATGATTTTACAAAAACTTCAATAAACTGGTATAAAAATAACGAAAACCTGTTCGCTCAAAAAACAAGAAAATTTAGTTTCAGATTAAGCCGTGTACTTAAATCCGATCAATAAGAAATTAAACAAGGTGGATTTAAAATTGAAAACAACAATAAAAACTGGGCTCCTTAGCTTGGCGATCTGTTTAGCTTTGACCAGTCAGTCTTTTGCAAGATCATGGACCTTAACTCCCAAAAGTGATGTCGGTTTTGAGATCAAGTCGATGGGTCTTACTGTAGTTAAAGCCAAGTTCAATCAGGTTCAATCCACGATGCAGTTTGATGCTAAAGCACCGCAAAATGCCTCAACCCATCTGGTCATGGATGTGGAAAGTTTAAGCTTTAGTAAGCCGCTATTTAAACATATGATTCTGGGCGAAGACCTGTTTTATGTAGAAAAATATAAGACTGTAATTTTTAAAAGTATCCAGTTTAAAGACTTGGGCAATGGCAAATACAATGTTTTAGGTCATTTAACCCTGCGTGGTGTGACCAAGCCTGTGATTTTCGAAACAACCTTTAAACCCAGTATGTCGAATGCCAACCTGCTTGATGTTCAGGCATCTGCCGTGATTAACCGTAGGGATTTTGGTATGAAAAAAGGAATTGCAGGGGTGGGGGATAAAGTGAATCTTCATCTATCAGGCCAGTGTGAATTGAACTAGAATAGATATAAAATATTTGATGATATGAAAGTTATCGTAAAAAAAGCCCGAATGTTTCGAGCTTCTATTCATACACAAGCATGCAATTAAGCAGCTTGCAAAGCTTTTAAATCTTCCAGAACTTGTTCTGCGTGACCTGCTGCTTTGACCTTACGGTATTCTTTGACCAGTTGGCCGTTACGGAACATAAAAGTTGAACGCTCAATGCCCATCACTTGTTTGCCATACATATTCTTTTCTTTGATTACATCAAAATGATGACACAAAATTTCTTCTTTATCGCTGATCAGGTTAATACTCAGATTTTGCTTTTCAGTAAAGTTCTGATGAGCTTTTACCGAATCACGGGACACACCAAGAATTGTAGTATTTAAAGCATCGAACTGATCTTTTAAACAGGAAAAGCCAACTGCCTGAGTCGTACAACCCGGCGTAGAATCTTTAGGATAAAAATAAATCACCAGCCATTCTGTATTTAACTGGGTTAAATTGATTTCGCCTGTCGTCGCAGGAAAATTCTGGTCAAGCAAATTAATTTCAGACATAAAAACTCCTGTTTTCTTTAAATTTTTTCAAAAAAATAAGCCACATTATAGTGGCTTATTTTATCAAAGAATCATCAGATTTTATTTCTTTGGTGCCGCTTGAGCTGATTTCATTGCTTCTTCAGTCAATGTTTTCAGCTTGCCTGTTAACTGTGGACCAAAGCATGCTTGAAGATCTTTATTCTGCTTCTGTACAAAAGCTAAAGTGCCTGGGCTTTTCTTCTGGTTAATGGTGCTTTGAATTTCCCATTTTTGTGCATTGGTTAATTTGCCATCCGCTTCAATAGCACAACCACAATATTTGCTGACTTCAGCAGCCGTCAATTTTTTACTTTTGCCAGTTTCATTTTTACAAACATTGATCAATGCAGATTTTACATTGGTGCTTTTATAAGCTTGTTGTAATTTGTCATCAGCCGCTTGAGCCGTAGTTGCGAACATAGCAGCAGCTGAAACAATTGCTGAAAGCACGATGCTTGATTTTAAATTCTTCATAAACTCTACCTTGTTATTACGGTATATAACGTGTCGGGTCTTCAACACCTGCGTCCGCAAAACCCTGTTTACGTAAACGACAACTGTCGCATTTGCCACAGGCACGTCCTTGGTCATCTGCTTGATAGCATGACACCGTTTGACTGTAGTCTACGCCATGTTCAATACCTAAGCGAATAATATTTGCTTTGGATAAATGTAACAAAGGTGTTTCAAATTTGAGCGCCTGACCCTCTACGCCAACCTTGGTCGCCAAGCGTGCCATGTTGGCAAATGCATCAATAAATTCCGGACGGCAATCCGGATAGCCGGAGTAATCGACCGCATTAATTCCGATGACAATCGCTTCAGCTTCGAACACTTCAGCTGCTGCTAAGGCGTAAGACAAGAAGATAGTATTACGTGCCGGAACATAGGTAATCGGAATGCCAGCCTGTTCATGATCGGGCACTTCAATACTATGATCGGTAAGGGCTGAGCCACCCAGATTACCCAGGTCAATATTGATGACACGATGTTCCACACCCGCACGTTGCGTTAAAGCTTTTGCTGCATCCAGCTCGGTCGTTGAACGCTGACCATATCGAAAACTGAGTGCGATACATTCATAGCGTGCCTGCGCCCAAGCCAGACATGTTGTTGAGTCTAATCCGCCAGATAACAGGACAATGGCACGAGGGCGCATAAGCTGATTCTCCAAAAAAATACTTTACAAAAAATTAACGACCAGTTTCATCATTCCATAACAACTTGTGCAGCTGTAACTGGAAACGAACAGGGAGGTGGTCTTCTAAAATCCACTGAGCCAAATCACGTGCCAGTGGTGGTAAGCGAACCGCACCTTTTTCAACCGCAAATGCAGGCGAAAACCAAACTGTACTCACTTTGTCTTGAAGTTGGTACTGTTCAAGCTGCTGTTTTGACCATTCATAATCTTCACGATTGCATATCACAAACTTGATTTGATCATGTGCATTTAAATGATCAAGATTAGAAAGCAAATTCCGTGCAACTTCACCTGAAGTTGGTGTTTTTAAATCGAGGACTTTGGAAATACGTGAATCCACTTTGGACACATCTAAAGCGCCACTGGTTTCAAGTGAAACTTCACATCCTAAATCCGCAAGTCGCTGCATCAAAGGCAGGGCATTCGGTTGTGCCAGTGGTTCACCGCCGGTCACACAGACATAAGGGGTTTTAAAATCAAGCGTGGTCTGGATAATATCGTCCAGAGACTGACGCTCACCGCCTTCAAAGGAATAGGTGGTATCACAATAGCTACAACGTAATGGACAACCGGTTAAACGGATAAATACCGTTGGCAGTCCTGCGGCATTGGCTTCACCTTGCAATGAATAGAAAATCTCCGTAATGCGTAAACCCGCAGATGGATCAGAGACAGGAATTGCGGAAGATCGAAGCGTATTCATAACAAAACTAACCAATGAGAAATAAATAACCGGGTATAAAAATAAAAATCCCTACGATTATTACTAATCGTAGAGACGAGGAGCGGTTGAAGCTCCGAGGAACACAAATGTATCCTCTAAGTTAAGACAGCTTAGTCTTCACGTAATAGATCGTTCAGACTTGTTTTAGAACGAGTTTGTGCATCAACTTTTTTCACGATGATGGCAGCATACAGGCTGTAAGTACCACATTTAGATGGAAGGCTACCAGCAACAACAACTGAACCTGCTGGTACACGGCCGTAGTGGATTTCGCCAGTGGCACGGTCATAAATCTTGGTTGATTGACCAATGAATACGCCCATTGAAATCACAGAACCTTCTTCAACGATTACGCCTTCAACGATTTCAGAACGTGCACCGATAAAGCAGTTATCTTCAATAATGGTTGGATTCGCTTGAAGCGGCTCAAGCACACCACCAATACCTACACCACCTGACAAGTGAACATTTTTACCAATTTGCGCACATGAACCTACAGTTGCCCAAGTATCAACCATCGTGCCTTCATCTACATAAGCGCCGATGTTGACATAAGAAGGCATCAAGATCACGCCTTTGGCCTGGAAAGAACCTTTACGTGCGACAGCAGGTGGTACGACACGTACGCCAGCAGCCTTGAATTGTTCTTCAGTCCAACCTGAGAATTTAGTTTCTACTTTGTCATAGAAACGAAGATCACAAGCTTCCATTGGTTTATTGTCGTTTAATTTAAATGATAACAATACCGCTTTTTTAATCCATTGATGAACAACCCATTCACCATCGATTTTTTCAGCAACACGTAGAGTACCATTGTCTAGACCAGCAATTACTTCCTCAACTGCTTGACGGATTTCAGCAGAGCAATCTGCAGCTGTAAAATTCGCACGGTCTTCAAACGCTTGTTCAATGATTGTTGAAAGCTGCGACATGATCTTCCTTCCAGAAAAAATTTTCTAGATTTTACACTATATTGCAGGAAAAATAGATGAAAGCACTAAAAATAGATGAAAAATAACCAAAAGTGTAGAAAGCGTGAAATTATTAAAGTGATAAGTGTACTTTTTCATTATGTTGAAATGTAGGAGAAGTGTTAGAAAATGCTTGGTTCTGAACAAGAAAAATTAATTTGTATCAAAAAATAACAAAAGATGAGCAAAATGTGAATAAAAAATATTTTTTAAGTCCTTTATATTGAGCCTATCACGAATAACTAATGATCAAAATAAGTTCTTTTGAGGAGAGAAATAATGAAATCTTTACATAATATTTTAGCAGTATCAGTCTTAGCTCTAGCAGCGGGTTCTGCGATGGCTGCTGATGAAACAATCGTAACAGATGAAGGCGTTGCTGAATTCTCTTTCTTTAAACCAGCTTCTGTTCGTGCTGAAGTCGGTACTACCGGTTATGGTGGTGCAATTTCCTGGAGTGCTAACCCATATGTAGGTGTAACTTTAGGTTATAACGGCGGTGATATTTCCTGGTCTGATGATTTGTCTATTAATGGTAATGACTATGATCTAGATATGGACAATAACCTGACTTATCTAAATGCTGAAATTCGTCCTTGGGCAAACTGGTTCTATATGGCAGCAGGTGTAGGTTATATTGATAATGATTATAGCTTAGAACGCCGTCCCGGAACTAATGCTTCATTTACAGTAGATGGTGAGCGTTTTAATGCGGGCACAACTGATGTTCGTATTAATGGTGATTTGTCCTACAAGAATAATCTCGCACCTTATGTAGGGATTGGTTTCTCACCAGCTATTACTAATCGTTGGGGTGTCTTTGGTGAAGTTGGTGCCTACTATAATGGAAATCCAACGGCAAATTTAAACGTAAACCCTGAAGCCCTTGGCTTGTTAGGTGATGGTGATATTCCCCGTACTCTAGGTCAGGCACTTGATGATGAAGAACGTGAAATTCGTAATGACAATAAATACGAATGGCTACCAGTAGCGAAACTGGGTGTAAGCTTCCGTTTCTAAGTTTTAGTCTTATAAAAAAAAACGGGCTTCGGCCCGTTTTTTATTTTTTAGAACAATTTTAAAAGTGATAACCCAGTTTCAAACCTAGGATCAAAGCACTGTTATCAGAAACTGCAGATAAACCTGCAATCTGTGGCGTAATAGGTTCGGATGAGGAAATTTCAGGTTTTTGAAACTTTAAATAATATAGTCCTGTAGCAATATCCCAAGTTTCTTGAATCTTATAAAGATGACCTAGTCCGATGCCCCAATAGCCATCACTCGGATTCAATGTTGAAGCCGGATTTCCTGTACCAGAATCCCATAAAAGTTCGATAGAATTTATGCCAAAAGATGGCCATTGATGGGCAAGTCCGATTTTTCCAGACCATTGATCTTTACGATAATCAATCATTCTAAAAGGTTTTACTTCAGGGAACTGTAAGGCCGCATAGTCAATTACAGCGCCAAATTTAGGCGGCTGAATGACAAAATTTTGCCAGTTCGACCAACGCAGTGTGCCATAGAGCGCATTTTGATCAGTTAAAGCTGTCTGAAAATCTAGATTCACTGACTGAGGAGTTTGAATTTCTGTATAAGGTGCTGGATTCGTACCGACAACAATCGATTCAGTGGTTTTATTGTGATGAGTGATTGCAGAACGATAGGTCAGTGCGGTTCTAAAAAAATATTCTGGAATCTGATAACTGATTCCTGCAAGCCAGCCCCAAGCGGGATCTCGTTCAAATGTGGCCCGATAACCATTGAATATATAAAATGTCTGCCCGGATAAATATAAATTTCCCTCTAAGCTTTGATAACTTAGCCCTGTATAAAAATTCCAGTTATCGTCTGGTTGAAAGCCAATTAATGAGGTCAAATTATGGCTCTTAAACTGAATGGTAGCAGCCTCAATTGGAAGTGCTGCACCTGCAAAAACAGGATCATAATGATAAGCGATATCTATAGAATAAGGCTGATCGTAAATCAGTCCCCACGACATTTGAGGATTCAACTGGACTTTTAATGCGGCATTGGAAATCAATTGGTTATGGGCAAGATTTCCTGTAGAAAAATCAGTGATGCCTAATTGTTGCAGCTCTTCGGTATGTTGTACCTGACCGCTGATATCAGGGCGGACCCAAGCTAGAGAAACTTCAGCATAATGATTTTCTTCAAAAAAAGATTGAATGGACTGACCAGATTGTTCAAACGCTGCTGCATAACCTGACTCAGAGAAAAACAAGCCCATGGAGAAAAGAGCAAATTTATGATTGATCATCTTGGTATAATTCAATTTATTATGCATGTGATTATGCTTGAAATTTGTACTCTTTATCTACTCAAAAAATAAAAAAGAGGCGATGTAGCCTCTTTGATTAAAAACTTAAAATATTGCACTTTATTCGTCTGGATAAGCCACTTTTTTCAGTGCCTTAATATCTGCGTCTGGTGAGCAGAGGGAAATAAACTCGTAGCCATAACCGCGTAATAAATGACCTTTACGCACTGCAATCCAGGTGGTATTTACGCCGAAAATATCGGTTTCAATCTGCTTTAAACGGTAATCACGCTCCGGGTCATAGGCCACATCGTTGACAATGCCGATGCCCATATTCATTTCTACATAGGTCTTGATGACATCGGCATCAAGCGCGGACATCACAATATCTACATCAAAACCAGCTTCTTCAAAGGCGGTATCAATCTTGGAGCGACCGGTAAAACCACCATGATAGGTAATAATCGGGTAGTGCGCCAGATCTTCGATGAGCACGTGTTCTTTGCTTGCCAGTGGATGATTCTGCGGGGTAATAATACTGTGTTGCCAGTTATAGTAAGGCACGCTGGCCAGATTATCTTCAGTGGTGAGTGCTTCGGTCGCAATACCGATATCCGCTTGACCTTGCAGTAGCATTTCCGTGATTTCAACCGGGCTGGCCTGTTGCAAAATCAAATGTACTTTAGGGAATTCTTTTTTGAATTGGCTGACAATTGGTGGCAACACATAACGCGCCTGGGTATGCGTCGTGGCAATCGTCAATGTGCCTTCATCGACTTTATTGAAATCATCGGCCAGACGTTTGATATTGTCGGCATCGACCAGCATGCGTTCCACAATGCCTAAAAGTGCCTGACCTGGTTCGGTTAAGCCCAGTAGACGTTTACCTTTACGGATAAATAACTGCACCCCCAGTTCATCTTCCAGATCTTTAATATGCTTACTTACCCCGGACTGTGAAGTATAAAGCGCAGCAGAAGCTTCAGTTAAATTAAAGTTTTGTCTAACCGTTTCTCGTATAATTCTTAATTGTTGGAAATTCATAATTCTCTTACCCTAGAAGAGGATGGGGCATTTTAAAGCCCCATCTTTTGATCTTAAGCGACCTGGTTTTCAAATAAATGCAAATTCACCGCACTTAACCAAACAGTTTGATTTGGGCGGAATTGATGCGCTCTCGCTTCATCAGGCGTCAGTAAAATTTCAATCAGATTGCCTTGACGGTCATTTAGCTCAGCAACTACTTTACCCGCGATCCATAATTCACGAATGAAGGTCGCCTGAATGGCATTGTCGTGTGGCTGTGCATGGATGCGTAGTTCATCTGGACGTGCGAATAAAATCACTTCACCTTGAGCGGCATTTTTTGCACCCTCAAATTGAATGCGGTCTTCGCCGAGCTGGATGATGCCTGCATGGTTCTGACCTTCAAAACGGTTCGCCTGACCCAAAAAGTCGAATACAAATGGAGTTTTCGGGGTTTCATAGACTTCACGTGGAGATCCGATCTGCTCTACATTACCTTTGTTCATTACTACGATCTGATCCGCAACTTCAAGCGCTTCTTCCTGATCATGAGTCACGAAGATCGAAGTGATATGCAGTTCGTCATGCAGGGTACGTAACCAACGACGCAGTTCCTTACGGACTTTGGCATCCAGTGCGCCGAAAGGTTCATCCAGTAATAATACACGCGGTTCAACTGCCAAAGCACGTGCCAGTGCAATACGTTGACGCTGACCACCAGAAAGTTGAGCTGGATATCGGTCAGCCAGGAAACCGAGCTGAACCAAGTCGAGTAAACGTGTCACACGTTTTTTAATTTCCGCTTCCGATGGACGAGTTTTACGTGGACGCACACGCAGGCCAAAGGCAATATTGTCAAATACCGTCATATGGCGGAACAAGGCATAGTGCTGGAATACAAAGCCGACTTCACGCTCCCGTACATGCACATTGGTGGCATCCTGACCTTCTAAAATCACTTGACCGCCATCTGCAGATTCCAGACCGGCAATAATCCGTAGCAAAGTGGTTTTACCACAGCCGGATGGGCCAAGAAGTGCGACCAGTTGACCATCTGGGAAATCCAGCGAGATATTTTTAAGTGCGTGGAATGCACCAAAGTGTTTTTCAATATTTTGTACTTGAATACTCATGTGGGCATTCCTTAAGAAACTGTTGAATCTTCATTACGTTTGTCTTGTTTTTCCTGGCGCAGTTCCACCCATGTTTTTAAAATCAGGGTCACAATTGCGAGGAGAGCCAGAAGCGAAGACACGGCAAACGCAGCACTAAAGGTATATTCGTTATAAAGAATTTCGACGTGTAGCGGCAAGGTATTGGTTTCACCACGGATATGGCCGGAAACCACCGACACCGCACCAAATTCACCCATGGCCCGCGCATTACACAGAATCACGCCATAGATCAGACCCCATTTGATATTGGGCAGGGTCACTTTCCAGAAAGTCTGCCAGCCAGATGCACCGAGTACAATCGCAGCTTCTTCTTCTTCGGTTCCTTGTGCTTCCATTAACGGAATTAGCTCACGCGCAACAAAAGGTACCGTAATAAAGATAGTCGCTAGGACAATCGCAGGCACTGCATAAAGGATCTTGATATCGTGATCCATCAGCCAAGAACCCATCCAGCCTTGGGTACCGAAAATCAGCACCAGCATCATACCCGCGATCACAGGTGAAACCGAGAAAGGGAGATCAATAATGGTGGTCAGGAATGATTTCCCCGGAAAGTTGAACTTCGCTACAGACCAGGCTGCCGCAACACCAAATACGACGTTGAGCGGTACTGCGATTGCAGCCGTCAGCAAGGTAAGTTTTACTGCCGACAGAGTATCCGGATGCACCAGCGCTTGGGTATAAACGCCAACCCCTTGTTTAAAGGCTTCAACAAAAACCAGAATCAAGGGCAGAATCAGGCAGCTTAAAAAGAAGATTAAGGCAATAGTGAGCAGCGTATAACGTACCCAAGTTGGCTCACGGGTTGCATCACGGGATTGCAACTTTTCAGCCAGCGCATTGCTGTTGGTATTTAAACTCATCGCGCAGTTCTCCCGGTACGACGGCTAGCCCATGCCTGTAATAAGTTAATCAGGAATAGCATCACGAAGGAAATCAGTAGCATGACGACAGCAATCGTGGTTGCACCGGCATAGTCATATTCTTCTAGGCGAGAAATAATCATTAAGGGTGCAATTTCCGTTTCAAAAGGCTGGTTACCAGCAATAAAGATCACTGAACCATATTCACCGACACCACGGGCAAAGGCTAAAGCGAAGCCAGTGATCAGCGCAGGCAGCAGAATTGGGAAAATCACTTTGGTCACAATCTGAAAACGGTTGGCACCCAATGCAGATGCAGCTTCTTCCAGTTCGGTTTCCAGATCGCTAAGGACTGGCTGAACCGTACGCACTACAAAAGGCAGACCAATAAAGATCAATGCCAGTGTAATACCAATCGGGGTATAAGCGACTTGAATGCCAATCGGTTCTAAATATTGACCAATCCAGCCGGTCGGTGCATATAAAGAGGTCAGGGCAATACCCGCAACCGCAGTGGGTAAGGCAAAAGGCAAATCTACCAGGGCATCGACAATACGTTTGCCCGGAAAGCTGTAACGTACCAGACACCACGCCAGTAACAGGCCAAACACTACATTGACCAGTGCAGCGACAATGGCCGCGGTGAAACTTAACTGCAATGATTTCAAGATACGTTCAGAGCTCAGGATTTCCCATAAGCCATCCCAGCCAATGCCCAGTGATTTAATAAAAACAGCTGACAGCGGGATCAAAACGATTAATGACAAATACGCTAGGGTAAAGCCTAGAGAAAGACCAAATCCTGGCAGCACTCGGGATCGCTGCGACATGATTACTCCTCAGAAGAGAGAAAGCTGATTGAAGTCAATCAGCTAAAATAAAAAAACAATTTGGGCACAAGCATAATTTGCAGCGACTAAAATGCAAATTTAAAATAATACTTGCTCTCATCAACTTTGCTGATATGGCGCATAGGGTTTTCTGAAATCAGATATTGTTCAATTTCAGGAAAAGGGCCAAAACCAGAAGCGACATTGACATGACCGACTGCACCCAGATTGATCGGTTTGATTTTCCAGGCTTGAGCCAGTATGTGCGCATCTTCAAAACTTAACCAGGGATCATTTTCACTGATCAATAACGTGGTGGGCACTTGAAGCTTGAGCTGTTGAAAATAGGCGCTGTAGTCTGTTTGACTATCACGCACAAAACCATTTTCCCCAAATCGTGCCGGATTAGCTGGTGCCACCAATAGCAGATTTTTTACTTTTGCATTGAGTTCTGGATGTCGGGCAAGGGCCGCAATACTGGTCAGACAGCCAAAGCTGTGCGCGACAATCTGAACCTCTGCTGGAATGGCTTGCAGAGTTTTGATAAATTCTGCCACCCAGATATCCAGTACCGGATGATTCCAGTCCTTTTGCTGCACACGGGAGCATCGCATCAGCCGGTGCTGTAAGCAGGTTTGCCAGTGGTTATATTCACTGCCACCTACACCGGGAACGATAAGCGTATGAATCATGTCGATGCTCCTGTATCAATCAGCCTGGAAAATTATTTCGCGCTGTTGGCTTTAACGATCTGGTCAAATACACCACCATTTTCAAAGTGGGCTTTTTGTACTTTGTTCCAGCCGCCAAATTCCTGATCAATCGTCACCAGTTTTAGTGGTTTGAACACATGCTTATATTTTTTTAAAGTGGCTTCACTACGTGGACGATAATAATGTTTGCCTGCCAGGTCTTGACCCAATGGCGAATACAGGAAGTTCAAATAACCTTGAGCCAAGTGCTGGTTGCCTTTTTTCTTGGCATTCTTTTCTACAATCGCCACCGGTGGCTCAGCCAGAATCGACAGAGAAGGGGTAATAATTTCAAATTTGCCCGGCTGTTCTCGAAGGGCTAAATGCGCTTCGTTTTCCCACGCGAGTAAAACATCCCCAATGCCACGTTCAGCAAAAGTTGTGGTTGAACCACGTGCTCCGGAATCCAAGACTTTAGTATTTTTATAAATTTTACGGACAAATTCTTGCGCAGTCTTATCGTTGCCGCCTGCCTGATGTTTGGCCCAAGCCCAAGCCGCCAGATAATTCCAGCGTGCACCGCCTGATGTTTTCGGGTTTGGCGTAATGATTGCTACGCCCGGTTTGACCAGATCACCCCAGTCCTTAATCCCTTTAGGATTGCCTTTACGCACCAGGAATACGATAGTTGAAGTATATGGGGTTGAGTTTTGCGGCAATTTCTTTTGCCAGTCCGCAGGTAATAGTTTGGCTTTTTCTGCCAGTACATCAATATCAGCAGCTAATGCTAACGTTACGACATCTGCATCCAGACCATCAATCACCGCACGTGCCTGTTTGCCTGAACCGCCATGTGATTGCTTGAAATTAACTTTTTGTCCGGTACGGCTTTCCCAGTATTTGCCAAAATTTTTATTTACATCTTCATATAGTTCCCGGGTCGGATCGTAGGACACATTGAGAAAATCACGTGCTGTTGCACCAAAAGAGGTTGCCGAGATAACAGCTGCTAAAACCCCAAGTTTTAATGTGTTTGAAATGCTCATCTGGACTGAATCTCTGATATGTTCTGTAACATAAGCGCAGAATAAACTTATTCTTTATGCATAAAAAATAATTAAAAATGAATTTAATATGAAAAAAAGAGATAAATAAACTCTTAAGTACTTGAAATAAGAATGGCCTTATAAATAAAGGCCATGATGAATTGCATTTAAAGCATTATTTTGAATGGTTGGCTTTGACAATCTGGTCAAAGATACCGCCGTTATCAAAATGCTGTTTCTGAACTTTGGTCCAGCCACCGAACTCTTTATCGATGGTCACCAGTTTTAATGATTTGAACACACTATTGTATTGCTTCAAGACATTCGCATTACGTGGACGATAAAAGTTTTTTGCAGCCACAGTCTGTCCAGCAGGTGAATACAGATAATTCAAATAAGCTTTGGCCAGATTTTCATTACCATCTTTCTTGGTATTCTTTTCTACAATCGCTACCGGTGGTTCAGCCAGAATAGACAGAGAAGGGGTAATAATCTCAAATTTCCCTGGTTGTTCGCGGACAGCTAAATGCGCTTCATTTTCCCAAGCCAGTAATACATCCCCAATCCCGCGCTCAGCAAAAGTCGTCGTGGCACCACGTGCACCCGAATCCAGTACTTTGGTCTGTTTGTAGATTTGACGGACAAAGTCTTGTGCTTTGGCATCATTGCCCCCTTTCTGGTGTTTGGCCCAAGCCCAGGCGGCTAAATAATTCCAGCGCGCACCACCTGAGGTTTTCGGGTTCGGAGTAATAATGTCTACGCTGGGTTTAACCAGATCACCCCAGTCTTTAATTCCTTTCGGATTGCCTTTACGTACCAGAAAGACAATCGTCGAGGTATAAGGTGTCGAGTTTTGCGGGAATTTCTTTTGCCAGTCTTTCGGCAGCAAACCGCGTTCTGCAATTTCGTCAATATCTGCTGCCAGTGCCAGTGTTACAACATCGGCATCCAGTCCGTCAATCACGGCACGTGCCTGTTTGCCTGAACCGCCATGTGACTGTTTATAGTTAATATCCTGACCGGTGGTTTTTTTCCAGTATGCGCTGAATTCCTTATTGAAATTGTCATATAATTCACGAGTCGGGTCATATGAAACGTTTAGGAAATCTTTTGCAGAGACACTAAAAGCGCTTGCTGATACCAGTGCTGCCAATACCCCAATTTTTAATTTACGAATGCTCATTTTTTCCTCAAGTTTTTTAGCTTTTGTTAGATGAGGCAAGAATAGCTTGAGTTTTTTTGCATAAAAAATAATTAAAAAAGAATTGGATGTGAGTAAAAGAGATATATAGGTGAAGCCTGGATATTACTGCTCAATTTATATTTTAGAGACCGTAAAAATATGCTGTATTTAAAAAATGCCCAACGTGTCAGTCATATAGAGGTGCTGGATCGTGGCTTTCATTATGGTGATGGTTGTTTTACTACGGCCCGGATTCGACATAACCGGATTGAATTGTATGATCGTCATTTGACACGTTTGCAAAACAGCAATCAGAGCTTAAGCCTGAATGCCAATCTCGATCTGATCACGGAAAGTTTACAGCTTCTCGGGGAATCAGAGGGTAAGCTGAACGGGACATTAAAGATTGTGCTCAGTCGTGGAGTGGGTCAGCGCGGTTATAGTTTGCCGGATCATCCCGCAGATCTCTGGCTGTTTTATTATCCTCAAAACATACAGGATTTTAAGTTTGAACAGATTCAAAGTGGCGTATTGCAGCAGGCAGTGGGATTGACTATGCCCAGTCTGGTTGGACTGAAAACCCTGAACCGCCTGGAGCAGGTTTTACTGAAACAGGAAGCAGATCAACGCGGCTGGCCTGAGGCAATAGTGACAGATATACAAGGTGGCATTGTCGAAGGGGTGAGCAGTAATTGTTTCATTCTTATAAAGAATACATGGATTACGCCAGAACTCCGTTATAATGGCGTCTTCGGTGTCATGCGTGCAGAAATTCTACAACGTATGCAAGATCAGGGAATTAACTGTCAGCAGCGCTGTATCGATATGGATGAAATCAACCATATTCAGAGCCTGTTTTTCTGCAATGCACTCAGCCCGATGAAAATTGTCACGCAATTTGAGCAGCGCGCCTTGGATGGCGATGCTTGTATTGAACTTTTTAACCGTCTTCGATTAAATCAGATGTCTTAATATGTCAGCTTCCAAACCTAAAGCCAAAAAGAAAAATAAAGCGAGATTCTCCTCATCTTTCAAAGGAATTGCCTTAGTCCTGATTGGTATTGCCTTGATCTTGGCGTTGATCCTGAAAAGCAGTTTGTGGAAGGATTATCCTGTAGAAGGAAAAAAACAGCTGCTCGCGATCGAATCTGGTCAAACCTATTCCGGTTTTATTGATCGCCTGGCTAAAGAAAATCAGGTGAGTTTCCCGATCATTCTCAAGCTGTATCAGCGCATCATGATTCATGACACCATGAAAGCGGGCGTGTATGAAGTACGCCAAGGCATGAGCATCCGTCAGGTTTTGGAGATGATTTCCGATGCAGACAATGCCCAGATGAGCCGGATTCTGGTAATTGAGGGAACGACCTTTAAGCAATTGATTGATGCTCTGAAGAAAAATGATCTGGTTACTAAAGAAGTGCTGCATCTGCCTACCGCGCAATTACTCAAAGAACTCAATATTCCGTTTTCACATCCTGAAGGGCTGTTTGCACCGGATACTTATTTCTTTGCCAAAGGTGAAACTGACCGTAAAATTCTGACCAATCTGTATCAACGCCAGATGAAAGCATTGGATGAGGCGTGGGCGAAACGTGCAAGTGATTTGCCGTATCAGAATAAATATGACGCGCTGATCATGGCATCGATTGTTGAAAAAGAGACCAGTGTGGATCGTGAATTGGAACAGGTTTCTGGGGTGTTTGTACGCCGTTTAAAAATTGGCATGCGTTTACAGACCGATCCAACGGTGATTTATGGAATGGGTGACAGCTATAACGGCAATATTACCCGTAAGGATTTACGCACACCGACGCCGTATAATACCTATACCATTTCAGGTTTGCCGCCAACGCCGATTGCCTTGCCAAGCAAGAAAGCCATTGAAGCAGCCATGCATCCAGATAATTCTGACAATCTGTATTTTGTTGCTACCGGCAATGGTGGGCATAAGTTCACGAGCAATCTGAATGACCACAATAAAGCCGTACAGGAATATCTGACGACTTTACGCTCGAAAAATAAGGAATGAGTATGTTTATTAGCTTTGAAGGCACAGAAGGTGTAGGTAAAACCACGCTCATTCGTTCGATCTATGAAGATTTTATCGCACAGGGTAAAGATGTCATTTTGACTCGTGAACCGGGTGGAACCCCAATGGCTGAGCAGATTCGCTCACTGTTGCTGGCTGTGAACCATGAAGAAGCCATGGCGCATGATACCGAGCTGTTATTGATGTATGCGGCGCGTGCCCAGCATCTGGCACAAGTGATTCTGCCTGCATTGGAAGCCGGGAAAATTGTCCTGTGTGACCGTTTTAGCGATGCCAGCTTTGCCTATCAATGTGCAGGTCGGGGTCTCAATGAAACAAAGTTGCAATTACTGAATGACCACTTTGTCGCACGCATGCCGGACATCACGTTCTGGTTAGAAGCACCTATTGAACTGGGGATGAACCGAGCACGTGAACGTGGTGCGCTGGATCGCTTTGAACAGGAAAAAGTCACTTTCTTTGAGAAAGTGAGAGCGGGATATGAAACTTTATGGCAACGTCATCCTGAACGGATCAAACGTCTGGATGCAACTCAAACGCCTGAGCAGGTATTTGAGCAGGCCTTAAGTTATTTAAAATAAGCTTGGAATTAAAATACTTTTTATTTAATTTTTCTCTAGGTTTATCTGTGAAGAATCTTCTATATTAAGACTGATATAGAAGATTTTTTTAATAAGATGAAAACGACCAAAACAGAGATAGAACAATTTTTACAACAAGAATTTCCACAAAGCCTGGAGAAGTGCCGGATTGAAGCCATTTCTCCGCGTGGAGCCATTTTACTTTATCAGGTGAGATCAGAAGAATTGCGTCCAGGCGGCACTGTTTCTGGTCCAACCATGATGACCTTGGCGGATTTTGCTCTTTATGTCGCCATTCTGGGTGAAATTGGATTGGTCGGTTTGGCCGTGACCACTAACTTGAATATCAATTTTTTACGTAAACCTTCTGGTGGAACGGATATACGGGGAGAATGTAAGCTGATCAAGGTCGGCAAGGCACTGATCGTGGGAGAAGTCTGGATTTATTCGATAGATCATGAAGAACCTGTGGCGCATGTGACCGGAACATATTCAATTCCACCACAACGTTAAATATTTGAAATTAGAAGACTGGCTATAAATAGCCTAAGCTGACTTTGAGCAAATAAAAATCTAAAAAGAAAAGGAGATATCATCCAAGGATGTTATCTCCATCGACTTTTAACAATTCACCAAAGGTGTTTCCACTTCAAAATTTGGTGGGACCAGGACTGTTTTGCGTAGTTCTGGTAGCAGCTCTGGATAATCCAGGGTGAAATGCAGACCGCGAGATTCTTTGCGGTGCATGGCACAGCGTACAATCATCTCGGACACCAGCACCAGATTACGTAACTCAATCAGATTTTTGCTGACCTGGTAATCCTGATAATACTCGGTAATTTCTTTTTTCAGCATTTCAATACGATGTAATGCACGTTCCAGACGCTTCGTCGTGCGTACGATTCCGACATAGTTCCACATGGTTTGACGCAGTTCATCCCAGTTTTGCAGAATCACCACATCCTCATCCGGGTTGGTCACCTGAGAATCATCCCAAGCTGGGACTGCAGGAGCTGGCTGATCGGCCTTGAAATTTTTCTGAATGTGCTTGGCTGCACTCATTCCATAGACAAAACATTCTAAAAGTGAGTTACTGGCCATACGGTTAGCACCATGCAGGCCAGTATAAGAGGTTTCCCCAATTGCATAGAGTCCAGCAATATCAGTCTGACTGTTTTCATCGACCACGACGCCACCGCAAGTGTAATGGGCTGCCGGAACGACTGGAATCATGTCTTTGGTAATATCGATCCCTAGTTCAAGCAAACGGGCATACAGAGTAGGGAAATGCTCTTTGACAAAGCTTTCATCTTTATGGGTAATGTCCAGCCAGACATGACGAATACCGAGACGCTTGATTTCATAGTCGATGGCACGTGCCACAATATCACGCGGTGCGAGTTCGGCGCGTTCGTCAAAACGCAGCATAAAGCGTTCACCATCAGGCAGGCGCAGATAAGCGCCTTCGCCACGCATTGCTTCAGTAATTAGGAAAGAACGTGCTTGTGGATGATAAAGGCAGGTCGGGTGAAACTGGTTAAATTCCATGTTGGCGACCCGGCAGCCGGCACGATAAGCCATGGCAATACCATCACCGGTAGCAATGTCGGGATTTGAGGTGTAAAGATAAGCTTTCATAGCACCGCCACAGGCAAGGGCGGTAAATGGAGCCAAGAAGGTATGCACTTTTTCAGTTGTTTCATCCAGGGCATATAAACCCAGCGCACGATTATCGCCGTCTAAACCAAGCTTTTGCGAACAGATCAGGTCAATCGCAATATAATTTTCAAAGATTTTAATATTCTGTTTTTCTTGGGCCCGTTGTACCAAGGTGGTGGAAATGGCACGACCAGTCGCATCGGCCGCATGAATAATTCGGCGCTGTGAATGACCACCTTCACGGGTGAGATGTAACTGTTCCTGTTCATCCAGAGTAAATTGCACGCCGTGTTTCAGCAGGAAATCAACTGAAGGTTTGCCACCTTCTACCGTCTGTTTAACCGCATCCATTTCACATAGCTGTGCGCCTGCAATCATCGTGTCATCAATATGCTGTTCAATTGAGTCCATTTCATCCAATACTGCGGCCACGCCGCCTTGAGCATAAAAGGTACTGGCATCTGTCAGGGTGGATTTCGCTAAGACTGCAATATTAAAATGATCTGGGAGCGATAAGGCTAAACTTAAACCAGCACCGCCACTGCCCACAATAATGACGTCAAATTGATGGGTAAGGGATAAATTAGACATGTCCATCAGCTAATTTTAAAAAAAGTTTGGTAATAACAGCGCTTTTTTGTACAAAAGGCAAGCGTTGAAGTGCTCATTTATTGATGAAAAAAATTAATCAAAGCCTTAACTTAATGCTTTAATAGTGAGATATTGCCCAGAATAAAGTATTGAAACATATTATTACTTAAACTTTACAGTGTTTGTGATAAAACCTATTTACATAAATTTATCAACAATTTGAGTGAATAATTTATATGAAAATTCTAGACTTAAAAAAAGGATTATTTGCAGCGACCCTCACCATGAGTGCTGCACAGTTGCAGGCGGTCACGCCGGTTGATTTTTCAAATCTGGTCGAGCAGGTCAGTCCTGCAGTGGTCAGTGTCAATGTCGTTAAAAAAATGAGCGAAGAAGAGCTCTTACAACAACAAGTTCCGGAAATTCTGCGCCGCTTTTTTGGCAATCAGGTAATTATTCCGCAGCAGCGTATGCCGCAGGAAAAAACCGGTTATGGCAGTGCATTTTTTATCAGCAAGGATGGCTATCTGCTGACCAATCACCATGTGGTTGAAGATGCTTCCAAAGTCACCATTACCTTGAATGATCGCCGGGAAATTGATGCAACTGTTGTCGGCAGTGATGCGCGTACCGACGTAGCTTTGCTGAAGGTAAATGGCTCGAATTTTCCAGAATTACGGACAGGAGATGTCGGACACTTACGTGTTGGTGAGCCTGTACTCGCCATTGGTTCACCATTTGGTTTTGATTATTCCGCTTCTGCCGGAATTGTTAGTGCCAAAATGCGTAATATGATGGGCGAAACTGCAGTACCTTTCATCCAGACAGATGTAGCATTGAACCCGGGTAACTCAGGTGGTCCTCTATTTAACCAGCGTGGTGAAGTAGTCGGTGTTAACTCACGGATCTTTAGTGGAACCGGTGGGTATATGGGCTTGTCTTTTTCCATTCCGATTGATGTCGCGATGGAAGTTGCAGATCAGCTGAAGAAAAATGGTAAAGTGACGCGTTCTTATCTGGGTGTAAGTTTGCAGGATATCGACCGTAACCTTGCTGAATCTTATAATCTGCCTAAGCCTGAAGGTTCCTTGGTGACTCAGGTTGCACCGAACTCACCGGCTGCACGTGCAGGTCTGCGTGCGAGTGACGTCATCTTAAAATACAACGGTACCCCAATTTCACGTACCAGCGAGTTGTTGAACTATTTGAACCGTACTGCGCCTCAGCAGCAGGTACAGCTTGAAATCTTGCGTGATGATAAACGCCGTAGTCTTTCAGCGACTTTAAGTGCGGCACCAGATGATACGCCAGCAAAAGCAGGCACGCAGGCTCAGCCGAACAAAGGGCCAGTGATTGGGGTTTCAATTCGTGATCTTAGTCCGGCAGAGCTGGCGCAGTTAGAAATCAAAGGCGGGGTGGTGATTCAGGATGTACGACCGGGTGGTATTGCAGCACAGGCACGAATTATGCCGAATGATGTGATCACGCAAATTAATAACCAGAAAGTACTGAATTCCAATCAGTTTGTGCAAGAGGTGTCTGAACTGAAAAAGGGTAGCATTGCGCGCGTGACCTTGATTCGTCAAGGGCAGCTTGCGGTAGTCGGGATGCGTATCTCATAAAATTGCTAGATTTTCTTGAAAGACCGCTTGTATAAGCGGTTTTTTATTTTTTGCAATTTACCCGAGCGATAAATTCGGTAGACTCTATAGCCTTAAAATCATGGAAAGGATGACAGCACAGTGAGCGGTATTTTTGATCTTGCATTAAGGGTTCAAGCCAAACATATTGATGGATTGGGTCACGTGAACAATGTGGTCTATGTGCAATGGATGCAGGATGTCGCGTCAGCTCATATTGAAAAATTGGGCTTGGGATTAAAGCAATATGTGGAACTGAAACATGCCATGGTCGCGGTTGAGCATCAGGTGCAATATCGCAAGGCGGCTTTTGAGGGGGACGAGATTATTCTGCGCACCTGGCTGAATGATATCAATGCCCTGTATTCATTTAGACAATACGCATTTTATCGACCACAGGATCAGACCGTGTTATTTACCGGAAGTACACAATGGGCCTGTATTGAAATGGCCACCGGACGTCCAAAACGCATGTCACCAACTTTTACTCAAGCTTATCAGCCACTTTCAGAACATGTAAATCCTTTTGATTTTTCAACTTTACATCTGGATTAATGAGACAAAATTTTCCAGTTTGAGCAGTACATCTGGATAATATTGAGGAAGAAGTGGAGTTGGGGAGCTATTTTCTAATCATGGCGATCGAGACTTCATCTGACTGATGTGTACGCGACATAGGGAATAAAGGAAAAAATATAATTCTTTTTCTAGATCACCATTCTGCTATAATCCTTCGCAATTTCTATTCGGCTTTTGTTATGTAATATTTTTAAATTACATAGCGCGTTTTTTCTCAAGGTAACCCATGGCGCAAGCTAAAAAATCTGTTGATATTAAAAACATTCGTAACTTCTCGATTATTGCGCACATTGACCACGGTAAATCGACCCTAGCGGATCGCTTTATTCAAACTTGTGGCGGCTTGCAAGATCGTGAAATGCAGGCTCAAGTCCTTGACTCAATGGAGCTTGAGCGCGAACGTGGGATTACCATTAAAGCCACTTCGGTAACCTTGTACTATACGCATCCCAACGGTCAAGAGTATCAGTTGAACTTTATTGATACGCCGGGACACGTCGACTTCTCGTATGAAGTATCACGCTCGCTTGCTGCCTGTGAAGGTGCCTTGCTGGTTGTAGATGCTGCGCAGGGCGTAGAAGCCCAGTCTGTTGCCAACTGCTATACCGCAATTGAACAAGGTCTGGAAGTACTTCCGGTACTGAACAAAATCGACTTGCCGCAAGCCGAACCTGAACGTGTTATTCAGGAAATTGAAGATATTATCGGGATTGAAGCCACAGAAGCGCCGACCTGTTCTGCAAAAACAGGTTTGGGTATTGAAGGTGTGCTTGAAACACTGGTCAATGTAATTCCTGCACCGGAAGGTGATCGTGAAGCACCATTGCAAGCCCTGATTGTAGATTCATGGTTTGATAACTACCTAGGTGTCGTTTCTCTAGTTCGGGTCAAGCAAGGTCGTGTGCGTAAAGGCGACAAGATGTTGATCAAATCAACCGGTCAAACGCATATTATTACTTCTGTAGGTATCTTTAACCCGAAACATACTGAAACCGGTATGCTGGAAGCGGGTGAAGTTGGCTTTGTGATTGCTGGTATTAAAGATATTTTCGGTGCACCGGTCGGTGATACGATTACTCTGGCAGCGACGCCTGAAGTTGCAACATTACCGGGCTTTAAAAAGGTGAAACCGCAGGTTTATGCCGGTTTATTCCCGATTGATGCCAGCGATTTTGAACCTTTCCGTGAAGCATTGCACAAGCTGCAAATCAATGACTCGGCTTTGTTCTTTGAACCTGAAAGTTCAGATGCGCTCGGTTTTGGTTTCCGCTGTGGTTTCTTGGGTATGCTGCACATGGAAATCGTACAGGAGCGTCTGGAACGCGAGTACGATCTTGACCTGATTTCTTCTGCGCCAACTGTAATTTATGAAGCAGTGATGAAGAATGGCCAGACCATTTATATCGACAGTCCATCCAAAATGCCTGATGGTTCAACGGTTGAAGATCTGCGTGAACCGATTGCTGAATGTCATATCCTTGTGCCGCAAGAGTACTTGGGTAATGTCATGACATTGTGTGTTGAGCGCCGTGGTGTGCAAAAAGACATGAAGTTTATGGCGAATCAGGTTTCTATTACTTTCGAAATTCCAATGGCCGAAGTGGTCATGGACTTCTTTGATAAATTGAAGTCATGTTCACGTGGTTTTGCCTCACTCGACTATAACTTTGTCCGTTTTGAAAGCTCATCTTTAGTCAAAGTAGATGTCTTGATCAATGGGGAAAAAGTCGATGCCTTGGCGATGATCTGTCACCGTAACGATGCACGCCATCGTGGTATTGCACTGGTTGAAAAAATGAAAGACCTGATTCCACGTCAAATGTTTGATGTGGCGATTCAGGCAGCGATCGGTGCGCAAATCATTGCACGTTCGACTGTAAAAGCGATGCGTAAAAACGTATTGGCGAAGTGTTATGGTGGTGACGTGTCACGTAAGAAAAAACTTCTGTCTAAACAGAAAGAAGGTAAGAAACGCATGAAACAGGTGGGTAGCGTAGAAATCCCGCAAGAAGCATTCTTAGCCGTATTAAAAGTCGAACGCTAAAATAATAAGGATATAAGCCCATGGATTTTGATTTTAATTTGATTCTTGTGCCTGCGACCCTGTTTTTTGTCGCAGTGTGGTTGCTAGACAAGTTTGTTTTGAAACAAAGACAAACCCGGGGCAAGGGCCATGAGAATTTCATTATCACTTGGGCTTATGACTTTTGGCCGGTGCTGGCCATCGTGCTGGTACTGCGTTCTTTTTTATACGAACCTTTTAATATTCCGTCCGATTCGATGGTGCCGACGCTAGAAACTGGTGATTTTATTCTGGTGAATAAATTTGACTATGGCATCAAACTGCCTATGGTGAACACCAAAATTATTGATACTGGCAGTCCGGAACGTGGTGATGTTGCGGTATTCCGTTATCCACCACAACCGACCATCAGTTATATCAAGCGTATTGTCGGCTTGCCAGGCGATCATATTGTTTATGATCATGGCCAGTTGAGCATTAATGGTGAAAAAGTAGCGAAAGTTCCAGTAGAATTTAGCCGCGAAAAAGACCGCTTAGATACCCCGAATGCTATTTATCATAAAGAAACCCTGGGTGAGCATACCTTTACCATGCGTGAGCTGGAAGGCGTGAATGTCGCTCGTCAGGCACCTTTTATTAACTATTTGGAAAATGGTAAATATTCAGGTGAAAATGGTTTATATTGGGAAGTGAAAGTGCCAGAAGGTCATTACTTTGCGATGGGGGATAATCGCGATCAGAGTGCTGACAGTCGTTTCTGGGGGCTTGTTCCGGAAGAAAACTTAACAGGTCGTGCCTTCTATATCTGGATGCATAAAGAACCTGGCTTTAAATTGCCATCGTTTGGTCGAAACGGAACAATCGATTAATTGTTTCAATCAGGAAAATAAAAATGAGACATCAACAAGGTGCTTCTTATATTGGGGTTTTAATTGCAATCGTGGGCTTTGCATTTCTTGCAAAAGTGGCGATTGCGGTGTGGGGACCATACTTCGATGATCGTATGGTAGATGGTGAGATTGAGGCGCTGTTAAAAAGTGCTCCAGCCAATATAACGCCAGAAAAATTCCGTCAACAGATGAGTCAGCGTTTAGAAATGAATAATATTCGTGATCTAAAGTTTGACGAAATTGCCAAAGTTACCAATACCGATGGTTTACAGGTGCACAAGAATTATGAAATTCGTAAAAATTTCATAATGAATATCGATTTAGTGATGAAGTTTGAGAAAGAGTTTGATCAAAGCACAGTCAAAGCTAAATGATGAACGTCTTGCCAAACGGATCGGCTATCAGTTTAAACAGGCTGATTTGCTGAAACTGGCATTGACTCATCGTTCAGTCAGTCATAAACACAACTACGAGCGCCTGGAATTTCTGGGCGATTCTCTTTTAGGGATGATCATTGCGAATTATCTTTTTAATGCCTATCCAAGCGAAAATGAAGGCCGGTTGACGCGTATGCGTGCAACCCTGGTTCGTCAGGAAGCATTAGGAAAAATCGCCAATGATTTAAAACTGAGCCAGAATTTAATTCTCAGTACCGGTGAATTGAAATCTGGCGGTCATCATCGTGAGTCTATACTGGCAGATACAGTAGAAGCCATTATTGGTGCAATTTATGTCGACTGCGGTGATCTCACCGTGCTAGAACCGATTGTGTTAAAATGGTACGAGCCATATTTAGATCATATTGAGCCGACAGATCAGCTTAAAGATCCTAAATCTCGCTTACAAGAGTATTTACAAGCACGTAAGAAACCTCTCCCAGTTTACGAGGTTGTAGATATTCAAGGTGATGCACCCAATCAGCATTTTAAAGTGGAATGCCAGATTGCGGGATTGCCGACCATGCAAGGCGAAGGTGCGAGTCGACGTTTTGCTGAACAAGCCGTTGCGGCGGATATTTTGAAACTTTTGGAGCATAAGTCTTAATGACTACTCATTCCGATCACATTGATGCTGATCACGAGTCGCAAAGCGACAGTCACGACCTTATTAGTCAATTTTTTAGTGCGCAAGGCACCGAAATCCCATCAGATTATCGTAGTGGTTTTGTTGCTATTGTAGGTCGCCCGAATGTGGGCAAATCTACCTTAATGAACCATATTTTGGGTCAAAAACTTTCGATTACCTCACGTAAACCGCAAACCACACGTCATAAAATTGTGGGGATTGATTCACGTGAAAAATCTCAGGCTGTATTTGTTGATACACCGGGGATGCATAAAAAAGAAGTCCGTGCCATCAATAAAATGATGAACCGTGCGGCACATTCGGCTTTACGCGATGTGAACCTGGTTTTATTCGTAGTGGATGCACAAAAGTGGACGCCAAATGATGACCTGGTTCTGGAAAAGCTGAAAAATGCTGAAATGCCAGTGATTCTGGTGATCAACAAGCTCGATACTTTTGAAAACAAGAACGAAGCTTTGCCGCTGATTCGTGAACGCGAAAAGCTGATGAACTTTGCGGAAATCGTACCGGTATCTGCGCTTCGTGGTGCCAATCTTGAACATTTACGTGACACGATTGCCAAGTATCTTCCGTTCCAGCCACCACTATACTCACTGGATCAACTGACCGATCGTTCAGAGCGTTTCCTGGCGTCTGAAATTATCCGTGAAAAGATCATGCGTCAGCTGGGTGAAGAGCTTCCATACGATTTGACCGTTCAGATCGAATCATTCAAAACTGAAGAGCCGGTCTTGAATGAAAAAACGGGTCGTATGAAAGCTGCCTGTACCTATATTGATGCCACGATTTTTGTCGATCGTCCGAGCCAAAAAGCCATTGTGATTGGCGAGAAAGGTGTCAAACTGAAGAAAATCGGTATGGATGCGCGTCTCGACATGGAAAAAATGTTCGAACAGAAAATCATGTTAACCCTTTGGGTGAAAGTCAAAGGTGGCTGGTCTGATGATGAACGTGCATTAAAAAGCTTAGGTTATAGTGATATCTAAGCGATAAGCTTGATAAGACCCTTCGAGGAATCTGTGATGATGAAAGTGTTGGCAGTGGTTGCATGTGTTTTATTTCTGCAAGGCTGTATTCATAAAGTGGTCACGGTTCCTGTCAAGGTGGCTTATAAAACCACAAAAGTCGCAGTGAAAGGTACAGCGGCTGTTGTGGGCGCAGTGATCCCGGATGGGGATGACGAAGAAGATGATAAAAAATCAAAAAAAGATAAGGATTAAAGTACCCGCTTATGCGTAACGAAGTACTGCATGGCTATCTGATTCATCATCGTAAGTACCGTGAACGCAGTCATATTGTGCATTTATTTACCCAAGAATATGGCAGGGTAGACGGCATTCTCAGGCAAATGCCACCACCGCAATATCAGCCCATTCGTTTGCAAGCTTCAGGTAAATCCGAACTCAAAAATTTTACTAAACTGGAAATTGTCAATCAGCCGATTTTCTTTTTTGGTGATGCCTTTTTTTCGGGTTTTTATCTGAATGAAATCCTGTTGCGGTTATGTCCTTTAGAAGTCGAAATGCCGCAAACTTTTGCCAAATATGCTGAGACCTTAACTGCATTACAGCAATTATCCGTACAATCTAATCCAAATTTATATTTAAAACAGATCTTGCGCCAGTTTGAGCATGTTTTGCTGGAAGAACTCGGTTATGGTCTGGATTTTTCGGTAGATGCCAATCAGGCGCAGATTGATCCACAACAGCACTATTATTTTCAGCTCAATGCCGGCTTTATGCCATCGGCCAATGCCTTACGCTCCACCCTATCCGGTCAACAGATTTTAAGCATGTTGACGCATGAAAATGGTGGGGATTTTAATCCGGAACAGTTACAATTACTGACGAAACTGTATCGACAGGTGATCACGGCCTTGCTTGGTGATCGACCATTAAAAAGTCGACAACTCTGGATTCAAAACTCTCAATCTCAATCGTAGTTAGGAAAAGATTATGGCTGCATTACTTGGTGTCAATATTGACCATGTCGCAACATTAAGACAAGCACGTGGTACGACGTACCCAGACCCAGTCAATGCTGCATTGATCTGCGAACAGGCAGGGGCAGAAGGCATTACCTTGCACTTGCGTGAAGACCGTCGTCACATTCAGGATGACGATGTGCGTCGTATGCGTCCTGCGTTAAAAACCCGTATGAACCTTGAGTTGGCGGTAACAGATGAAATGATCGCCTTTGCCAAGGAAATCAAGCCACAGCATGTTTGTTTTGTTCCTGAAAAACGTCAGGAAGTGACCACTGAAGGTGGTCTGGATGTCGTGGGTAATTTTGATGCTGTAAAAGCCGCGACTCAAGAGCTGGAAGCCATTGGTTGTGATGTATCTTTATTTATTGATGCCGATTTTGCACAAATTGATGCAGCAGTTGCTTGTGGTGCACCGACGATTGAGATTCACACAGGCGCCTATGCCGATGCAGAAACTCCAGAAGCGCAACAAGCGGAACTGGAACGCATTGTGAAAGGTGCTGAATATGCTGCATCTAAAGGTTTGGTGGTAAATGCGGGCCATGGCTTAAATTTGGATAACGTGACGCCGATTGCTGCGATTCCACAGATTCATGAGCTCAATATCGGTCATTCTTTAATTGCGGATGCGGTATTTGTTGGTCTGGCACAAGCGGTTCAGCAAATGAAAGCCGTGATTAAGTCAGCGCGTTAAGATTAGAGTAATTATGTCGAATATTAATTATGATGAACTGATGCAGCCGGTGATTGCTTTCCTCGGTTGTGAAACACCGCAAGCATGGCTGGATATGGCGGTCGAAAATCTTGAAATCTTGATGCAAGATCATGCCAACTGTGAAAAAAAAGCAGCCAGCACGGCCATGAACCTGATGTTTCGCTATAGCTATTTTGTTGATCTACAGGTGAAGCTTGCACAGCTGGTGCGTGAAGAAATGCTGCATTATGAGCAAGTACTTGAATTGATGAACAAGCGCGGTCAGGCTTGGCAGAACTTGAGTGCAGGGCGTTATGCTGGTGGTTTGCGTAAGGAAATCCGCACTTTTGAGCCTGAAGCCTTGATTGATGTCTTGGTGATTGGTGCCTTTGTGGAAGCACGTTCCTGTGAGCGTTTCTACGCGCTTGCTTCGCGTGTTGATGATGAGCTGGCGCGTTACTACCGTTACCTGCTCAAGTCCGAATCTCGCCATTTTGAAGACTATTTGGCTTTGGCGATGGATGTGGCAACCACGGCGAAACTGAAAAATCCGAAAGAGGATATTCAGGAGCGTATTGAGCATATCCGTGAAGTGGAAAAGAATCTGATTTTAAGCCCTGATGATATGTTCCGCTTCCATAGCGGTGTTCCGGCTCAAGCGGCTTCATCTCGGTGACAGTTTAAAAATCCTCCATCTATGGGGGATTTTTTATATCTCGAATTTTGAAAAGAGGTGTATTTATATATCAAGATTTATGAGGGGGTGAAAATAATTATTTATTTTCAATTTTTGAATATCACAGGTTTTTAAATCTTAAGAGCATAAAAAAGCCCACTTCATAATGAGTGGGCTTTCTTGAATTTGGCTCTCCAACCTGGGCTCGAACCAGGGACCTGCGGATTAACAGTCCGTCGCTCTACCGACTGAGCTATTGGAGAATCTGAAAGCGATTATAGAGAGATTTTGACAGGGGTCAAGCAAAAATTATCATATTTATTATAAATACAGCCTGTCTGTTTTTAATTTAGGCAATTGCATAAATTTCACGAAAAATACTTGTCAGAATAAATTTCACTTGCTAGATTAAAACCATAAAGTCGTTTGACCAAATGGTCAAACAGTGTGGATTTAAACCTACTTGCCAGCACAAAAATGGCTAAACCGGAGACAGCGAATGAATACGCTCAGCATCCCTCAAATTTTCTCTCAACTGGCTTATTATCAAGAAAACTATCTGCAAATTATTGCCGATCCTGCACAGTATTATATCCCGGTTAAAGACGCTCATATCACGCTATGGCCCTTGGCGCAAAAATCACTTTATTTAGGTGATTTGCTACAATTATGGTTTGCAGAAAAATGGTTGGTAGAAACTGAACGTCAATTTAACTTTGAAGTTTTCCTGAATGCAGACTATCTGAAAGAGCAAGGCAAAGACCTTTATATCTATGCCATTTCTGGGAATCTTTTGACGGGAACCAATCAGTCTAAAGCGTGGCAAGCCTCAACAATACAAACACAAGATGTGGAATTAGCCAATGTTTCCAAACATTATTTTGAGTTTCAAGGCTTAACTCGACCACGCTTGTCATGTGTTGAAGCAGGGCAGGTGAAAAGCAGTATTATTTAAATGAAGTACCTGATGAGTTGTACAGGCTACCAATTTCATTCAGTCCGAATAATCATACAGGTCGCAGTGGCATGAGCATACAGGCGACCTTCTTCATCCAGAATCTGACCTTCAGAAATACCTAAATTTCTACTGAGATTAATTGATTTTCCTACGGCTTTCAGTGGCTGATTTTGAGGGATGGGGCGGCACATCTTTACATTCAGATCAATGGTGCCATAACCGACACCTGCTTCAAGTAAAGTATGAATCGCGCAGCCTGTCACGGTATCCAAAACAGTTGCAGCAAAACCACCATGGACGCCGCCAAGCGGATTTAAATGTCGATGATCAGCTTTGACCTTAAATTCTACACGTCCGCTTTCAATCACTGCTGGTTGCATCGACATGGTTTCACTAATACTCGGGGTCGGGATTTTTCCATCACGCATCGCTTCCAATAATGCTAAACCGCTCATTTCTTTTGGGTTCATTATGCTTTTCCTGTCATTATTCTTGAGTGGTTGAGGTTTAATTCAAAATTGTGACATCGATAATAGCAATCTGGTATAGGAATGGCGGATTATTTTGTAAGAAGTGCATTGCCTGCACCTGAGTAAAGTCATTTTTATAAAAAATAAGAAATAGAATAATTTATGGCACGATACTGGTATACATTTCTAATGAAATATCTCAGATCTAAATAATCTGACAAAAAACGAATCTTATAAAAGAATTAAAAATCGAGTGATAGGGTAATGAAACAGTTTCTGCATCTTTGGGTGCCTATTTTTCTCAGTAATGCCATTATTATGCTCAGTAGTTTGTTCGACGTGATTTTTCTATCACATTTTTCACCTCAGCATGTGGCTGCATTGGCAGTCTGTTTGTCTGTTTATTCTTTGTGCTTTGTAACGGGTATTGGGGTGTTACAGGGCATGATGCAAGAGCTGGCAGAAGCCAATGGACGTCAGGATTATGCGGACATCCAGCGTGTTGTGAAGCAAAGTATTTTGATTGTACTGATGATTTCTGCTGTTGCGATGTACTTGTTTAATCATGCGACGCCTTTACTTTATTTTTTAAAGGCAGATGCGGCCTTACAGGCATTGATTGTGCCATGTCTGTGGCTGTTGGCTTGGACGATTCCAGCGCATTTATTGTTGCGTATTTTATATATTTTAACCCAAGCCTGTGGGCAGGCTAAGCGCGTGTTCTACGCCAATATGATCTATTTACTGCTCAAAGTGGCTTTGGCTTATGTCTTGATTTATGGCATTGAGGGTTATGTTACAAGCTATGGGGTTGAAGGTGCATTCATGGCACATTTGATTGTGCAGTGGATACTGTTGTTTGTTTACTATTTTTTCTTCCTTGAGCAGAAGTTAAAGATCCCGTGGTCTGGTGTTTTCTTTCACTGGCAGACTTTGTTGAAAATTTTAAAAATTGGATTGCCCAATGCGGTGGTGACTTTTGTGGATGTATTTGCCATCAGCGCGATTGCTTTGCTGATCTTGCCTTTGGGTGACATGGTAGTGAATGCACATCAGGTGATGCTTGGTTTATTGGGCTTGATGTTTATGTTGCCGATGTCGATGGCATCCGCCTTCGGTATTTTGGTGTCGACTCAAATCGGTGCGGAGCAGATTGATGCTGCATGGCAACTCAGTAAGCGGGCACTGATGGCTGTGATGCTAATAGCTATCGTTGTTGTGTTGACTATTTGGGGTTTAGATAGTTGGATTGTAGGGTTATTTAGCAATGATGCGCAGGTGATTGCATTAGCCTTGGCATTGATCTTTTTAATGTGTTGGATGCATATCTTTGATGCGCTACTGGTGATTAGTTTGGCAATGCTACGTTGCTGGCGAGAAATTGTCAGACCGATGTTTATTTTTATCAGTACCGTGCTGATCGTGGGCTTAGGTGGTGGTTGGTATGTGGCGTATCATCCAATGACACTGTTTAATTGGCAAAGCAATGCATTGGGGATTCATGGTTTTTGGTGGATGTTGAGTATTGCGTACACGATTGCAGCAAGTCTATGTTTTGTTTGTTTGCTTATTAAATACTTGAGCTATAAGCGAATACGGCTCACTGTTTAATACATGTTGGAGAACATAAAAAAACCCGCGAAATTCGCGGGTTTTTTATCTAGCAAGCTAGGATTATTTTGCAGCTTTTTCAGCTTCGATTGAAGCAATCGCAGCATCAACGCCTTCGATAGAATCAGCAGCTTTCTTGATACGAGCAAGGGCATCTACCAGTACTTCGTCAGCAGTAGCGTAAGAGATACGCATGAAACCACCTAAACCGAAGGCATCACCAGGAACTACTGCAACACCAGTTTCTTCCAGTAACCATGCAGAGAATTCTGTGCAAGATTTAAGACCTTTGGCACGAATCAACGGTTTGATGTTGGCATATGCATAGAATGCGCCATCAGCAGGCAGGCAAGAAATACCGTGAATGTCATTCAAGCCTTTCACAACTAGGTCATGGCGACGTTTGAATGCTTCAATCATTGGCTCAAGTACGTCTTGAGGACCATTCAATGCAGCTTCAGCAGCAACTTGCGAAATAGAAGTTGGGTTTGAAGTCGATTGAGACTGAATCTTCTTCATTGCACCAATCAGTTTAGCAGGGCCCGCTGCGTAGCCGATACGCCAGCCAGTCATTGCATAAGCTTTAGACACACCGTTTAACACAATCGTGCGGTCATAAAGGTCAGGTGCAACTGTTGCGATGTTGTAGAACTCGTCATCCCAACGGATTGGTTCGTACATGTCATCAGATGCGATAAATACTTCTGGGTATTTACGAAGTACGTCAGCCAAAGCAAGAAGTTCTTCTTTGGTATAGATCATACCTGTAGGGTTGGAAGGGCTGTTTAATACCACTAGACGAGTTTTGTCCGTGATTGCAGCTTCTAATTGCTCAGGAGTGATTTTGAAACGTTGTTCTTCACCACATTTCACAATAACAGGAACACCTTCAGCGATGATCACCATGTCTGGGTAGCTTACCCAGAAAGGTGCTGGGATGATGACTTCATCACCTTTGTTTAACAAAGCTAAAGCTAAGTTAAAGAATGATTGCTTACCACCACAAGAAACCAGAATCTGGTTTGCTGCATAGTCTAGGTTATTGTCGCGTTTGAATTTAGCAATAATGGCTTTTTTAAGACCTGGCGTACCGTCAACAGCGGTGTATTTGGTGAAACCGTTGTTAATCGCTGCAATTGCTGCATCTTTGATGTGTTGAGGGGTATCAAAATCTGGTTCACCTGCGCCCAAACCAATCACGTTATGACCTGCAGCTTTAAGTTCAGCAGCTTTGTTGGTCACAGCAAGCGTAGGGGACGGTTTGATGGCATTCACACGATCAGAGAGACGTACGTCCACGGCAGTATTCCTTCTTATAGGGATTAAAAAATAAAAAGCACATTATCTTAGCCTAAAATGTTGCAGATAGGGCAAAAGAATTTGGAAAACTTTAAGGAAAAAATGGTGTATTGGCCGAACTTTATCTTGAATTTCGATGCGCTGAGAACACACGAGGAGAGATTTGTTACATCTCGGTCATGCATGTGTATGCATGAAATATAAAATAAAAATGGCCACTTTAAAGTGACCATTTTGTGTTGTTGATATTGTGGTTATGCACTGAAGCGTGACAAGTCTTCGTCCGGGCGTACTGTTAAAATTTCCGCGCCAGTTTTGGTTACCAGAATTGTATGTTCATATTGTGCTGACAATGAATGGTCTTTGGTGACCACTGTCCATTTATCACCGAGTAACTTGGTTTTCCAATCACCACCATTGACCATTGGCTCAATGGTAAAGGTCATACCTTCTTCAAGTACCATACCAGTATCTGGTTGACCATAATGCAGCACTTGCGGTTCGTCATGGAAAGTTGTACCAATACCGTGACCACAATATTCACGTACCACGCCAAAACGCTCAGATTCAACATACTGCTGAATGGCATGACCAATATCGCCAATGGTTGAACCCGGTTTTACAGTTTCAATACCCCGGTACATGGCTTCTTGCGCTACCTTACATAGACGGTTGGCAAGAATAGTAGTTTCACCACCCACAATGTACATCATGTTGGTGTCACCATGGTAGCCATCTTTAATCACGGTCACATCAATGTTCAGGATGTCGCCTTTTTTCAATTTTTTACTGTCTGATGGAATGCCGTGACAGACCACATGGTTCACAGAAGTACAAATGGTATGTTGGAAGGCAGGTCGACCCGGTGCAGCGCCATAGCCTAAGCATGCCGGAATCGCCTGTTGTTGATTGACAATATAGTCATGACAAATCGTATCAAGTTCCAGGGTGGTGACACCCGGAACAATATGCGGTTTGATCATATCCAAAACTTCTGCCGCCAGTCGCCCTGCCACACGCATTTTTTCAATTTCGTCAGGGGTTTTGATGAGTCGACGTGGAGCTTGGTAAGTGTTGTTCATGATCTCTAAAAACTTTTGGAAATTTGTGTGTGACTATGGTATAAATAGCCGCCCATTTTATCAAATGCTTTTTCGTGAATAAATTTCACGGGCTTTGTGCGATGAGGCAAAAAAATCCGCACATATATCGACACATTACTCTGGGTGCCCTTTAGGGTGGAGAATGCGGGTATATGGAGGCCTAACCCAAACTTTAAGGTAAAGAAAATGGCAGATTACAACGTAAGCATGCGCGACCTTCTTCAAGCTGGCGCGCACTTTGGTCACCAAACTCGTTTCTGGAATCCAAAGATGCGTGATTACATCTTTGGTGCGCGTAACAAAATTCACATCATCAACCTTGAGCACACTGTTCCTGCGTTAAATGATGCTTTGAACTTTGCTAACAACTTGGCTAGCAAAAAGAACAAAGTTTTGTTCGTTGGTACTAAACGTGCAGCTTCTGCGATCATCCGTGAACAAGCTCAACGCGCTGGTCAACCATATGTAGATCACCGCTGGTTAGGTGGTATGTTGACGAACTGGAAAACACTTCGCCAATCTATCAACCGTTTAAAAGACCTTCAAACTCAATCTCAAGACGGTACTTTCGCTAAGCTGACTAAACGTGAAGCTCTAGAGCGTACTCGTGAGATGGAAAAACTTGAGCGTGGCTTAGGCGGCGTTAAAAACATGGGTGGTTTACCTGACGCATTATTCGTAATCGACGTTGATCACGAAGCGATTGCAATCAAAGAAGCTAAGAACCTTGGTATTCCTGTAATCGGTATCGTTGATACAAACTCTAACCCAGACAACGTAGACTACGTTATTCCGGGTAACGATGATGCGATCCGTGCAGTAACTCTTTATGCTTCTGCTATGGCTGATGCGATTCTTGCTGGTAAAGAATATGCTCAATCACAAGCAAATGCACAAGCTAAAGCAGAAGAAGCTCCAGCTTCTGAGGCTTAATGCGTTTGACGCTAGCTTGTCATTTTTGCGACATGTGATGGTGGCAAAGTAAGCGTTATGTATGCAGGCGGCCCATGAGAACTCCTCTGGGCCGTTTCTGTTCTAAAAAGAATTCATTTTCTACCGAATTTAGGAGATAAACATGACTGCAGTTACAGCAAGCATGGTTAAAGAATTGCGCGATCGTACTGGTCTTGCAATGATGGAATGTAAAAAAGCTTTGACAGAAGCGGGCGGCGACGTTGAACTGGCGATCGACAACCTACGTAAATCTGGTCAAGCTAAAGCTGCTAAAAAAGCAGGTAACATTGCTGCTGACGGCGCAATCACGATTGCTCAAGACGGCAACAAAGCACTTCTTCTAGAAGTTAACTGTCAAACTGACTTCGTTGCAAAAGACGAAAACTTTGCTGGTTTCTCTGCGAAAGTTGCTGCTGCTGCACTTGCTGCAAACGTAACTGATCCTGCTCAAATCGCTGAATTGAAACTAGAAGATGGTACGACTGTTGAAGAAGCGCGTATCGCTCTTGTTCAAAAAATCGGTGAAAACATCCAAGTACGTCGTGCGAAAATTGTTGAAGGCGAAAACCTTGCAGTTTACAAACACGGTCTTAAAATCGGTGTTGTTGTTTCTTACACTGGTGATGAAGCTACAGGTAAAGGTTTGGCAATGCACGTTGCTGCGTTCAACCCAGTTGCTGTAAATGCTGAAGGTGTTTCTGCTGAGCTTATCGCGAAAGAGAAAGAGATTGCTGAAGCGAAAGCACTTGAATCAGGCAAGCCAGCAAACATCGTTGAGAAGATGGTTGTAGGTTCTGTTGAGAAATACTTGAATGAAGTTGTACTTGAGCGTCAAATGTACGTAATCGACAACGACAAGAAAGTTGCAGATGTTCTTAAAGCAACTGGTACTACAGTTGCAAACTTCGTTCGTTTCGAAGTTGGTGAAGGCATTGAGAAAAAAGCAGAAATGAGCTTCGCTGAAGAAGTTGCTGCTGCTCAAGCTGCTGCAAAATAATTCCTGAGGAATTAGAAAAAGCCCTATCTGATTGATGGGGCTTTTTTATGCTGATCTATTCTTCATCAGCAATTCAAGAGCAGGATTTGGGTCTAGTGACAGAGCTCAGATAATGTATTTATCATTTAATAAAAAAGTTATAAAAAATGCCAAATAAAACCAATCTGGGCATTGGTGCAGTCATTGCACTGTTGATTGCTGCTTATCTGGGCCTGGATCTACAGCAATCCCAACCACTTATTCCATCCGCATCTGATACTAAAACTGAAACACTTCATTCAGAGCCTAACTTAGCACCTTCTCAAACGACTGATGATCTGGATCGAATTGCACGGGCGTTTCAACAGTGCCAGAGTGATCTACAGGTCCGTTCAAACGGGCAGGTGATTGCTATTTTGCCAGATGATCATGAAGGATCGCGCCATCAAAAGTTCATCCTCGAATTACAAAATGGTCAAACTGTACTGGTTGCGCATAATATCGATCTGGCGCCGCGTATTCAGAATATTCAAAGACAGGATCAGGTCGAGTTTTATGGAGAATATGAATACAGTGACAAGGGCGGAGTGATTCACTGGACGCATCATGACCCTGCGCGAAAACATGTCGATGGCTGGTTAAAACATCAAGGAAGAACCTATCAATAAGGTTCTTCCAATTGGATAAATCGAATATAGCGTTTAAACGCTCATAATTGCGCTGTTATGGCGTGATTTCCAGTTCGGTAGGATTTTACCTAAATAGGCATCCATGCACCAAATTGGGCCAATGAGGAGGAATTGGAGGTCTTTGAAGAATGAAGGCTTTTTACCTTCCACTTTGTGCCCATAAAATTGGCCAATCCAGGCCAAGACAAACAGGGCAAGAAAGAAACCGGTACCGACTGGTAGAATCCGGATGAGCCAGGCCATTACTAAAGTTAATACAGCCATCGCTACTGCCAAAACAAGATCCAGGCGTGCATAGAAGATAAAAGCCAAAACCAGTAGCAGGGTAGTCAGCAAAGCGCTGAAATGCGCCAGAATGCCAATAATCGAAAAATAGATGGTTGGTACGCAGACCCAGTGAATCAGCTTGTTGGTTTTATTTTGATGGCTGTCACTATATTCATCAAACCATTCAGATATTGTTTTCATTCTTCGCTCCATTCCATGAACATGTTTTGCTTATCTGGAAATATAAAGCAGAATCCGGGTGTGGTCAAAAGTTAATCATGCAAACGAGTGAATTTTATCAGGCAAGATGAGCCTACCAAAATTTTCTTGAAAGAACTTTAAGATAGGGCTGAGCAGGGGCGTTTATATTCTTCTGGAAAAATGAGCACAATAAAAAAGCCACATTACTGTGGCCTTTGTTAAATGTGTTGCAGGTCAAATCTTAAGAATTTGGACCAGCGACACGTTCAATACTGACTTTTGCAGTACCGGCACTGGTAATACCCAACTGTTTCGCAGCACCGTAAGATAAATCAACAACACGGTTACCATGGAAAGGACCGCGGTCATTTACTTTAACCACGACGCTCTTGCCGTTATTACGGTTAGTTACGCGAATATAGCAGTTCAATGGCAGGCTACGATGAGCAGCTGTCATTGCGTTCATGTCAAAGGTTTCACCGCTTGCGGTTTTACGGCCGTGGAATTGACGACCATACCAAGACGCTGTACCTGTCTGACTGAATTTACGTACAGTATTAGAAGCCACTGTATTCAGTTTTTCAATCACTGAAGGCTCTTCTGCAGGAAGTTCAATTTTCGCTGCAATGGTTTCACGGCGAACTTTATCGCCCGAACGCTCAGTGATTGAAAGGCTGTTCAAATTTGTGAAATTTGAATTGAAGCTTTGAGCTTCTTTATTGAGTACTCGCGTTGCAAGACGCGAATTGTCATTTTCATTGGTGAATGAAGATGACGGAACCATATCTGCCTGCGATTGCGTCAGCGTGACGATCGTGGCAATGGCCATAAAAGACTTCAAAATTGAAGAATGCATCGAATCAACTCCTAACAGCATATCTATTGGTTGTTCATAAATGGCTGAAAAACCATGTAAACATGCCTGATATTTAACTTATGCAACTACATTTAACGAAATGGATAATATTCATGCCAGCAATACCCTGTCTAGTGTTTAATTAAAATAGTTAAAAAAAGAACGCAAAATAAACAATGATTGATCAAAAAATAATCAATATTGTAACATAATATTAAAATTGCTTAAAATATGCACAAATTAATCCATAAAAATGTTGACTTTCATAATTTGTATTAATTTTTAGTGTTAACGGCTGGTAATTTCGGTACCTAATAACCACAAAGCAGTAGCATACATACGGCTGCGATTATAAGTGGTAATCACTTGAAAATTTGGATAAGTGATGTAGTAAATCGAGCCATAATTCTCTTGTAATTGAATTACATTGACCAGATCCAGATCGTCAATTTTTACGATTGGATTCATTGGGCTGATGCCTTGCGTTTTTAACACACCATAAGGCATAGGTTGAGTCAGATCTTTGGCAATCACGGCATCGGGATTTGAACCGGTATAACGTGCCGGAAAGGCAATCGGCTGATTACGCTGCCAGCCATGCTGTGCCAGATAGTTGGCAATCGAGCCAATCGCATCTACCGCTGAGTTACGCAGGTCAATATGACCATTGCCATCGTAGTCCACGCCGAATTTGGGAATGTTGCTCGGCATAAACTGCGGATAGCCAACAGCGCCAGCATAAGAACCCACCACAGAAGAGGTGGCAACACCATCTCTATATGACCAGGCAATTAAAGCAGCCAGTTCATCCTGAAAATACTGGGCACGACGTTCATAGCCAAAACCTAAGGTTGCTAGGGCATCACGGGTGACAAAAGAGCCCTTGTTGCTGCCAAAACCGGTTTCTACGCCTAAAATGCCCAGAATGATCGCCTGTGGTACACCAAACTGCTGTTCAGCACGGTTAAGCGTCTCTGCATATTGCTGTTTAAAGCGTACGCCGCGCTGAATGGTAGATTCAGCCAGGAAGTTAGTCTTATACGAATACCAAGGCTTACTTTCACCTGGGCGATTCATGATATTAATGATATTGGGCAGGTTACGCGTCCCGCTCATGGCGGAATCTACTTGCTGGGCACTCAGCCCATAACTCTGCATGGCGTTCTGCTTAAAAGCGGCATAAGAGGGGTGATATTGGAAATCGTTGGCCAGACTCAAACTGCTGAGACCGAATGCGGTAAGTGCGATTGAAAGCTGCTTAAACTTTTTATAAAAATCCGATTTCAACATCTTGCTACGATTTCCAGTTTTTTTGATGAGTTGCTGGCGATGTCATTTGAATCATGCCATGAAAAAGATTGATAAAATTTTTTCAATCCTGAGGCTTAAAGTGCCAGATTAAAGATAACATTCGGATGAATAAGAGACCTAGCCGCTTATACAAAAATAGCGATGGATTGGCTATTTTTACGGCAGTCTGTCTTATAGAGCCGCTTATCTGTAACAAGCTATTTCACTGATCATAAAAAAGCCTGACTGAAGTCAGGCTAATTCCTCAAGATTTGTAGAAAATCTTGAAACCATGCTATCCAAAACTATTCTGTATAGAACAAAGTGTCGTGATATTCGGCCATGGCGCGCAGCTCATCTTTATTCAAATTCAGAATAATTTTATCTGCTGCCATATTGATGGCCTTGATCACTGCAGATGCGCCAATATCTGCTGCCTTGCGTTTGATCATGCCAAGATCCAGGGTTTTATTAAAGTCGACCATAAAATGTCGTACTGTCGCTTCACCAAATTGCTTGTACAAGTTACTGAACGCTTGTTTATCGATACTCTGACCGGCTTTAAGTTCTGCGTAATGATGTTTTAAATTCGTCACGAGACTGGCATCCAGTGATTCACCAATGCGGAAATGTCCTTCAGGATCTTTAAACAGACTGCGCTCAGAGAATGCAATTGACTCTCTGACCACATCGTTCGGCGCTTTACTCAATAGCTGCTTCAGTAAAACCGCAACAGTCGACTTGATATAGCCAGCCAGTTTTTCCGCAGTATCACGTTTATCGCTGGCAGGAAAGCGACGCACCAGCTCGGTAAGAATCGCATCAATAATTTCATCATTAATCATTAATGCGGTTTTATCACGCAATGGGTAAAGCGGCTCACTTGAATTTTTGTTTTTTTGTGCAGTCTGAATTGTATTTAAAAGCTCTGCAGAAGGAATAAACCCAAAAAATGGCATTGTTCAACCTCAATGTTTTTTATTGTCGCGCTAAACGAATAGGGCGAGGCATCCATGTTAAATCCGATACACGGCAAGGGTTGATATCCAATCCACCACGGCGTGTATAGGTTGCGTAGACCATCAGCTTTTCCGGTTTCAGTTGCTGCCAGATATCGGCAAACATCTGCTCCACACATTGTTCGTGGAACCCATTATGCTGACGGTAGGAAATAATATAAGCTAAAATACTCTTATAACAAGGTTTTTTACCTTGATAACGTATAAAAACTGTTCCCCAGTCCGGCTGGCCAGTGACTGGGCAGTTACTTCTGAGTAAATGTGAATACAGCTGGATTTCACCTTCTGCTGCATCATCCGAATCCAAAGCCAATAAACTGGCATCTGGATGATTTTCTAGGCGCTCAGGTGTCAGCTCGTCAATGCAGATGCCTTCCGGCTTGCTGATCTCTAATTCATCGACCTGAAACAATTGCAGTTTAACTTCAGCTTCAGCCGCAGCAGATAAATCTTTTTCGACCGTCGTGATAAAGGCATCTTGAGATTCAAACTTGGCAAAATTCAGGCTATTGAAATACAGTTTTAAGGATTTGGATTCAATCAGATTCGGCGAAGACGCTGGCAAGCTAATGCGGCCAATAGCCACTTGCGGCACACCGGTTGAATTTAACCAGGAAATTTCAAATACATGCCACCAGTCTGCACCTTGCTGAATCGCTTCGACATGTGCGTATTGTTCACGGGCAGGCGCGCGCGAAATCGGAAACAGAACATCAGGCTGATATTCTGTCGGGTAATTGGTGTCTTTACCAAGGAGAGATTGTTCTACACTCATTATTCACGCATTCCTGAACCACGGGAGAGTAAATGATAGGCCACTGCATACAGCACGGCGCAACATAAGGTAATCACTGTCAGTGAAATGGCAACATTGACATCGCTATGTCCTAAAATGCCATAGCGGAACGCATTGACCATATACACGACAGGATTAATTAAAGATAAATTTTGCCAGAATGGGCTTAAGCTCGAAATAGCATAAAACACACCACCTAAATAGGTCAGTGGTGTTAAAACAAAAGTCGGGATGATCGAGATATCATCGAAAGATTTGGCATAGACGGCATTGATAAAACCACCCAAGGAAAACAGCAGGGAAGTAATCAAGACTGTATATATAGTCACAAACCAGTTGGTGATGTATAAATCGGCAAAAAATAAGCTCACGGCACTGACAATAATCGCAACTAATATGCCACGAATCACACCACCCAATACATGACCCCATAAAATGGCATGCATCGGTACAGGACTCATAATCAGTTCTTCAATGCTTTTTTGAAATTTTGAGCTGAAGAAACTAGACGAGACGTTGGCATAGCTGTTGGTGATCACGGCCATCATAATCAGACCGGGCACAATGAACTCCATATAACTATAGCCGCCCATTTCTCCAATGCGTGAGCCGACCAGATTACCAAAGATCACGAAGTACAGGCTCATGGTGATTGCAGGTGGCAACAGGGTTTGTGGCCAGATGCGCATAAAGCGACGCACTTCTTTATAGATAATGGTATATAAAGCTACGCTGAGCTGATTAATGTTCATTGCGCAGCTCCATCCAGATTTTTCTCGACCATTTTCACAAAAAGTTCTTCCAGACGGTTGGATTTATTGCGCATACTGCGCACCTGAATATTCTGTGATTCCAGCAACTGGAACAGATCATTTATGCTATGTGCCTTGTCCATAGTGATTTCTAAGGTCATCGGATCGATCAGGTTAAATCGCACGCCGATAATATCCAGATGTAAAGGTTCAATCGGTTCGGCCAGATCAAAAATAAACGATTCTTCATTGAGCTGACTCAGGAAGCTTTTCATGGTGGTGTCTTCTTTAATCACACCGCGATCGATAATCGCAATACGGCGACACAGCATTTCTGCTTCTTCTAGATAATGTGTGGTCAGAATGATGGAAGTGCCTTTTTCATTCATCTCGTTCAAAAATTCCCACATCGAACGACGCAACTCGATATCAACACCAGCCGTCGGTTCATCCAGAATCAGCAGTTTCGGTTCGTGCATCATGGCACGCGCGATCATCAGGCGACGTTTCATCCCGCCCGATAACATGCGGGCCTGAGTGGCACGCTTTTCCCATAAACCCAGTTTGGTCAGATAAAGCTCCGCCCGTTCCTGTGCAATTTTTTTAGGAATGCCGTAATAGCCTGCCTGAGTCACCAAAATATCAAAGGTTTTTTCAAACTGGGCAAAGTTGAATTCCTGAGGTACTACACCTAGGCACTGTTTTGCCTGGGAAGGGTGGGTATCCAGATTATGACCAAAAATTTCGACTGTACCGGAGGTTTTTTTTGTTAATGAGCTGATAATACCGATGGTAGTAGATTTTCCTGCGCCATTAGGCCCCAATAGCGCATAAAATTCACCTTCTGGTACATTTAAGTTAATCCCTTTCAATGCCTGAAAGCCATTGCGATAGGTCTTTGACACATCCCTTAAGATCAGTGCATCAGTCATGAATATCTCAAATGGTGAAAAGTTGAGATATTGTGAGTGATCTCGCAAAATAAGCCAAGTGATTCACATGCAATTCTGTGTTGCTGTTTTGGAACATTGTATAAAGCTTAAGCATAAAAATGATGAAGTTAGAGATAGTTGCTTTACCTTATGCTTTTTTTTGTTATGATGTGCGCGATCCAAAAAAGATGCGCTCATAGCTCAACTGGATAGAGTACAGGTCTCCGAAGCCTGTGGCGTGGGTTCGAGTCCCGCTGAGCGCACCATTTATTTAAACTATAAAACTGAAAAATAAATCAAATTAGTATCGCACACAGTTGCGGCCATCATCTTTCGCCCGATAAAGATTGTTATCGGCAATTTTCAAAACGTCTAGAATATTTTTAGAACTGTCTGGCCAAGAAGCAATCCCAATCGAAATGCTAATGTGACCTATATTCTGAATCTCTTTACCTGCAATCTCTTTTCTGAACCTTTCCGCACTTTCATACACTTCAGTGAGATTGCTGTTCGGTATAATAATGATAAATTCTTCACCACCGTAGCGGCAGCAAATATCATCTTTACGAAATTTTTGCTGCATCGTCTTGGCAATATGCTTTAAGACAACATCACCTTGATCATGACCATAATTGTCATTAATGTTTTTAAAATGATCCACATCCATCAGAAGCACTGAAAAAGGGATGTTCATTTTCATGTTGTGAGTCATGACATAATTCAACCCACGACGATTCATCAAGCCGGTTAAAGGATCTGTATTAATATGATGATCCATTTTGCTCATTTGTTGTGAAAACTTTCGAACACTGAGCAGTAGAGCTAACTTGAATTTTGTGACCTCATAGTACCAGGGCTGGATATCCTTAATTTTTGAACCGATTTCTGCCTGATTTAGCAAACTCGCCATATCTGCCAGTTGATTCAACGGGGCCGAGATAGAATCAGACAGCCGCCATACAATATAAAAAACAAGCAGATAAAATAAAAAGAATCCTGCGGCTAATTTATAAAGGATAGAATTTGCCTGTTTAAGTAAGTCATGGGTGGGTTGTTGGGAAACCACGATCCAGTTTGAAGTCGGAATATGAGAAAAACCCGCCAGATTATCAGTGCCCTGGCTATTGATTAAACGAATTTGACCATTTTTATGCGCATGCATATATTCCAGACCAGTATTATTGCTGGCCCATTGACCAATTCGTTCACGATCCGGATGGAAAATAATTTTATTTTCATTGTTAATCACATACATATAACTATTCTTATAATTTTTATAAGTGGTTAGAAGCTGATTAATTACATTTTTTTCTTTTAAATAAATCGCTGAACCGATGAAGCCCTGATAGTGATTTGACTTGTCAAAAATAGGTTGAGATATAAACACGATCATGTTTTTTTGCACAGAAAAATAGGGTGAAGATATATAAGTCGATTTTTTATGGAGAGAGTCAATAATCCCTTGAGTATGTTGTATTTTGCTTTTATCAATATGCAGAATATTCGGTGAAAAGTTTATTAGTCTGCCTTGGGTATCACTGATTACGACACTGTTATAGTGTTCAGACTGATATTTTAATTTATTGACCTCGGCTTCTCTTAGTTCATTGTTATTAAAGTCTTGACCTAATATCTTGGCGCTATAGTCCAGTTCAAGAAGCATATTTCTAAAATGGTTGTCTGTGCTTAATGCAATTTTATGGGCATGGTCAGCGTTTAAGGCAAGGGAATTGTCGATTAACTGATTTTTTACGATCTGATAGCTAATAATGAGAGAAATAATAAAAAGGCTAGATACACTAAAAATAGCCAATAAAAGTATTAACTGCCTTAAATTGAGATCAAGGTGTTTCCTAAAATTATTAGCTGACATAAAAAATTAGATATATCTCGATGTATTTATGAGCATTGTATTGCATTTATATTCAATGTTTAAGGTTGATATAAAATTAAATTTTCATTAAGTGGATGTTTTTATTTTAATCAAATTGAGAATCTATAGATCGCTTGGCTGTAAATAGGGTGGATTTGAAAAGCTGAGTAAGGTTCTGAATATTTGACTATGCTGCAAATAAAAAAATGGTATTTAACGTTCAGAAAATCAATTGAATAATTTTGATTTCCTTATGTAAGTAATTAAATACTCAGACAAAAATATGGTTAATTGATCTTGATGGGAGATTAAATTGTTGCCATTTTTTGAAAAATAATCATTTTAAAATTAGGGTCTGTTGACATTTACTGTTCATAATTAACCCTATAAAGGTAGCCATAAAAATATACAGGCTAAAGCAACAGAACTTTGATAATTTCTTTTGAGCTTGTCATATCGAGTAGCTATTCCTCTAAATT